>NZ_NQYT01000061.1:0-148630 GCF_009192935.1 Xanthomonas sp. LMG 12461 | reverse complement strand
CCGACAAGAAGGACAAATTGCGTTTTTCTCGGATAGCGCCGTCACTACAGTTTTCCTCATCGGACACAAAAGATTGGGACAAACGGTTTCGCTCTGTGGGGAGGGTTCTTTTTCTTTGCTTGTGCAAAGAAAAGTAACCAAAAGAAAGCACACCCCGCAGCGCGCCTTCCGCGCTTCGCGCTCCAGGTTCGCAGCCACGACTGGGATTCGCGGAAGGGGCATCCTGCCCCTGCCGCGAACGGCGCACATCCCTGTGGGCCGCCCTTCGGGTTTTTCCCCGTCGTGGCTGCCGCGCCGAGGGGACCCTGGTAAATCAACAGCCAGAGCAATAGCAACAGCCAGAGCAACAGCAAGAGCAACAGCAAGAGCAACAGCAAGAGCAACAGCAACAGCAACAGCAACAGCAACAGCAAGAGCAAGAGCAAGAGCAAGAGCAAGAGCAAGAGCAAGAGCGAAGCGACGGCACGTCGACGTCCGCTGCGGATACGGCATCACCCGCTGCAACCCAACAGCCACTCCACTCTGCGCTGCTACTACTGTGCGCGATGGCAAAAAAGTTCAGGCACAAAAAACCCGGCCGAAGCCGGGGTTTTCTGTGCTGCCTAAGTGCAGGCGACTCAGCGACCGCCGCGCCACTCCGGGACCGGCATCGCATCCACCGGCACCGTCGGATTGGTCTCTTCCTCGCGCAGATAGGCCGGCAGATCGTCGTCCTGACGCTTGTGCCCGCGCATGTCGCTCTCGATCTGATAGTTGCGGCGCTGCAGCCACGCATCGCGGGTCAGCTGGTACTCGTCCGGCGCCTGGTCGCGCAGACTGTCCAGCGACAGCAACTGCGCGCGCGTGTCGACCAACTGCAGGCCCTGCAGACCGATGCGCACCCGGTCTTCCTCGATCTGCTGCAGTGGCGACAGCGGCGCGTCGCCGACCAGGCCGAACGCATCGCGCACCGTGCGCGGGCCGAACAACGGCAGTTCCAGGTAACGCGAGCGGCGCCAGCCCCACACACCCAGGGTCTGGCCGAAGTCCTCGCTGCGCCGCGGCAGGCTGGCGTCGGTGGCCGGGTCGAAGATGCCGCCGATACCCAGCGTGCTGTTGATCAGGAACCGGCTCAGGGTCTGCCCCGCCTGCAGCGGACGGCCCTGCAGCAGCTGGTTGACCATGGTCAGCGGCGAGCTGAGGTTGTCGAAGAAGTTGGTCACGCCCAACCGCACCGGCCGCGGCACCACGTTGACGTAGGCGCGTGCCAGCGGCCGCGCCACGCCACGGTCGACCACGTTGTTGAAGGCATGCACCTTGCGGTTGAACTTCTCCCACGGATCGTAGCTCTGCGGTGCAGGCACGCCCTCCGGCAGGGTCGGATCGGCGACCGGGTTGTACGGGTCGCCGCCGTACAGCGCGGCGTAGTCGTCCTCGGCCGAGGTCGGCGTGCCGTTGGCGGCCCCGGCGCCCGGGGCAGCACTCGCCGGCGGCATCGCCGCAGGCGCGCTTGCCGATGCCGGCGCGGCGCCGGTGTCCATGCCGGTGGCGCTGTCCGCGGTCGCCGGTGTGGCGTGCGTATCGGGAGTCGCGGCGCTGTCGCTGGCGGCCGGCGCGGTCTGTGCCACCGGCGGCGGCGGCGGCGGCGGTGGCGTGCGCTTGGGCGCGCCAGCGCAGGCGCCCAGGGCGGCGGCCAGGGTCAGGGAGGTAAGGATACGCAGCACGTTCATGTGTCAGCTCGCCGCAGGGGGAGAGTGGAAGTCCAGGGTCGAGGCCAGCCGGTAGGCGGCGCTCAGGTCGGTCAGGCCGGCCGGGGCGCCGTGGATGGCGACCTCGGCCTGGCCCTGGGCACGCAGGCGCGCGGCAAGTTCGGCGAGCAGCGCCAGGCCGGCGCTGTCCACCCGCGAGACGGCCTGCAGGTCCAGCGCGCGTGCGCCCGGCAGCGCGCGCAGCGCTGCGGGCCACAGCGCGGTGGCCGCCGCACGGTCGAGCACGCCGCTCAGCGCGAGCGTGTCGCCGTCGCGGCGCAGCTGCGGCGCATCACTTGCCACTGTTGCCCGCCGGTGCCGCCTGCAGCGTGCCGTTGCGCAGCTCGGCCGCAACCTCGGGGATCGACTTGTTGCGCAGCGGGGTGTCGAACTGGTTGCGGAAAGTCTGCACGTAGGACACGCCCTCGACCATCACGTCGAAGATCTTCCAGCCCGCGCCGGTGTTGCGCAGCAGGTAGTCCACCGGCACCGGGTCGCCGCCGCTGCGCAGCAGCTCGGTGGAGACCTTGACGCCGCGGCCGCCGGGCAGCGGGGTTTCCGACTTCACCCGCACCTGCGGCTTGCCTTCGAAGGTCAGCAGCGAGGTGCCGTAGCGCTGCATCAGGTTGTCGGCCATCGCGTCGCCGAACAGCTTGACGTCGGCGTCTGAGGCGCCGCGGCCGTGCACGCCCAGCACCAGGCGGGCGGCGTAGTCGCGGTCGAAGGACTTGTTCATCTCGCTGTCGATGAACTGGCGCAGCGCGGTCGGGTTGCTCTTGAACTCGCTGCGGCGCTGTTCCAGCGTGGTCAGGATGCGCGTGCTGTTCTCCAGCACCACCTTGCTGGCCGAACCGGCCTGGGTGGCGGCGGCGGCCGGCGCGGCGGCCTGGGCCAGGGCGGCGGAGGGCGCGGCCACGGCCAGCGCGGCGGCGAGAGCGGCGGAAAGCAGTTTGATCGTCATGGCTTGGGTTCCGTTGCGGGCGTGGTGGGGTCGGCCGAGGGTGCGGCAGCGGGTGTTGCGTTCTTGTCGCCGCCGGCACTGCCGCCGCCGAACATGTACTTGCCGACCAGCTGGATCAGGTCCACCGCCGGCTGGGTGAAGGCGATTTCCTGGCCGGGCTTGAGCGTGTCGGGGTCGCCGCCGGGCTGCAGGCCGACATAGCTCTCGCCAAGCAGGCCACTGGTCAGGATCGCCGCCGAAGTGTCGGCCGGCAGGTCCTTGTACTTGTCGTCGATGGACAGGGTCACCACCGAGTCGAACTTGGTCGGGTCCAGGTCGATCTTGGCGACCTGGCCGATGATGACGCCGCCGATCTTCACCGGCGCCTGCGCACGCAGCTGGCCGATCTGCGAGAAGCGCGCGACCAGGTCGTAGCGGTGGCCGCCGAAGCCCCACTGGCGGTTGGTGGAAGCCAGCGCCAGCACCAGCAGCGAGGCCAGGCCCAGCAGCAGGAAGGCGCCGACGGCGAACTCGAGACGGGGACCACGGAGAGCCATAACGTGTCTACCTTGTTGATTCAGCGTGGCCGCGGCGCCAGTGCCGCGACCGGGATGTTGCCGCGGAGCCTGCCGTCGCCGGCCGGTCCCGCGTTGGCGCCGCTCAGCGGAACAGCAGCGCCGACATGACGAAGTTGAACATCAGCACCAGCAGCGAGGCGTTGACCACGGCGCGGGTGGTGGCCACCGAAGTGCCCTCGATGGTCGGCTCGGCATGGAAGCCGACATAGGCCGCCACCAGCGCCGCCGTGCCGCCGAACACCGCCGACTTCAGCATCGCTACGCCGAAGTCGTCCCAGAAGTCCACGCTGCTCGACAGCGCCGACCAGAACGTGCCGCGGTCCAGGCCGAGCGCCGCCACCGCCTCGAAATAGCTGGCGCTGATCGCCAGCGAGCAGAAGATGCCGGTCAGCAGCGGCACGGTCAGCACCGCCGCCCAGAAGCGCGGCGCCACCGCCTTGGCCACCGGGTCGATCGCCATCAGCTCCAGCGCCTTGATCTGGTCGGTCGCACGCATCAGGCCGAGCTCGGCGGCGATGGAACTGCCGGCGCGGCCGATGAACAGTAGCGCGGTCAGCACCGGCGCCAGCTCGCGGTACAGCGACAGGCCGAGCAGCGTGGACAGCGCATCGGAGGCGCCATAGGTCTGCAGCGTGCGGTAGCCCTGCAGGGTCAGCACCAGGCCGACGAAGGCGCCGCCCACGGCGATGATCGGCAGCGAACGCGCGCCGACCTTGTAGATCTCGCGGATCAGCTCGGCCAGCAGGTCGCGGGTCGGCAGCGAGCCGCGCAGCACGGTCAGGAAGAACAGCCCGGCACGGCCCAGGGAACGGATCGGGGCAACGATGGCCATCAGGCGGCGCTCCGCGCGCGCTGCGGCGCATCGAACGGGATCGGGCCGTCGGGACGGCCGTGCAGGAACTGCTGCAGCAACGGATCGCTGCTGGCCTGCAATTCCTGCGGGGTGCCGGCGAAGACCACGCCGCCGTTGGCGATGGCCACGGCCTGGTCGCAGATCGGCAGGGTCTCGTGGACGTGGTGGCTGACGATGATGCTGGTCAGGCCCAGGGTGTGGTTGAGGCGCTGGATCAGGCTCATGATCACGCCGGAGGCGATCGGGTCCAGCCCGGTCAGGGGTTCGTCGTAGATCATCAGCGGCGGGTCCAGGGCCAGTGCCCGCGCCAGCGCCACGCGCCGCGCCATGCCGCCGGACAGCTCGCGCGGCCAGGCGTCGGCAGCGGCCAGCAGGCCCACCGCGTGCAGCTTCAATGCGACCAGCCGCT
The DNA here is from genome assembly GCF_009192935.1 of Xanthomonas sp. LMG 12461. NCBI lineage: Bacteria > Pseudomonadati > Pseudomonadota > Gammaproteobacteria > Lysobacterales > Lysobacteraceae > Xanthomonas > Xanthomonas sp. LMG 12461. Next base: position 144,123 of record NZ_NQYT01000061.1, on the reverse strand, counting down.
GCAGCACCGGTTCGGGCAGGCGGGTGTGGGCGCGCAATGGCAGCGCCACGTTCTCGGCCACGCTCAGGTCGGTCAGCAGGCCGTTGCCCTGCAGCAGCACGCCGATGCTCTTGCGCGTCTCGCGCAGCGCACGGCTGCCGCGCGGCAGCGGCTTGCCGAACACCTGCAGCGTCCCCGCGGCCGGCTCCAGTTCGCCGGTCAGCGCCGCCAGCAGCGTGGACTTGCCGCTGCCGGAGGGGCCGAGCACCGCGGTGATGCTGCCGCGCGGCACGCTCAGCGAGACGTCGCGCAGGATCGCCCGGCCGCCGCGGTCGATGCGCACGCCCGACAACTGCACCAGATTGGATTCGGAAGACGCCATCGCGACCTTTAACGAAAATACAACATAGGATCGATCCGTTCGGCTGAACTTAACCGAACTGGCCCGTGCAGTATTGTGGCACTGCGCGGGCCGGTGTGCGCGCCCGCTTCACCCCGTTCATGCAACAGCGTGTCATACGGCCGCGCATTGGCCGCCGGCGACGCTGCATCGGCTCGGGATGGCCGCCACCGCGCCAGCGCCTCGCCGCTGCACTTGAGGGGTGAACAAAAGGCGGTGTGGACAAATGCCCGCACAGCGCTTGTGCGCGTCGCGACGGCACGCGACGATGCCGGCATGGCGGCCGTGCCGAACCACACCTGGAGTCAAGGATGGAGCTGTTGAGCTTGGAACACTTCGCTGGAAGCGTGAACGAGACGTTCTCGGCGCAGTTGAACGAAGGCGAGGTCGCATTCGTGCTGGTCGAAGCGCGGCCGCTGCCGACGCCGCCCGCGGCGCGGCGCGCCCCGTTCTCGCTGCTGTTCCGCAACGGCTCGGCGTTTCTGTTTCCGCAGCAGACCTACCAGATGCGCCATCCGCGCCTGGGCGAGATCGGCATCTTCCTGGTGCCGGTCGCGCGCGAACGCGACGGCTTCCTGTATCAGGCGGTGTTCAACTGACGCGCGCGTCCGGCTTCGTGCCGGCGCCATCCCAGCGCATGGCCAGATGGGTCTGGCCGGCCTCGCCGGCAACGAAGCCCAGCCGCGCGTAGAGCCGCTGCGCTGCGGGATTGGCATGCAGCACGTGCAGCGTCAGTGCGCGCCCATCCGCATGCGCGATCGCCTGTGCCTGCGCGATCAGCGCGCCGCCGATGCCGTGGCCGCGGCAGTCCGGCAGCAGGTTGATATCGACCAGGACGTGCGGATCCGTGCTGCGGTCCAGATACAGCCGGCCCAGCCGCGCGTGCGCGTCTTCCACGATCAGGAAGTCCGCGCAGGGAAAGTGCTGCAGATAGTGCGCGTGCTGCAAGGCGAACTGCTGGTCGAGAAAGGCGCGCTTGGTTTGTTCCGGCCACGGCACCGCGGCCAGTTCGTCGCGGCGCGTACTGGCGTATAGGTCGCGCAGCCAGTCCAGGTCTGCCGAACGCGCCGGCCGCACGCTGATGCCGCGTGCCTGCAGCGCAGCGGGCGCTGCCCACCCGGCGTCCCGTTGCGGAAAGCCGGGCGAGGCGGCGATCGACATCACGCCTGCCTCAGTTGAAGACCGGATAGTTGCCCTGCAAGGCGATGCAGAAGTTCACCGCCAGATACGGCTGCCGGTTCTCGTGCGCCTGGCCGATGCCGGTGGGCATCAACATGGTCGGGGAGAACTGCGTGTTCGGCGCGACGGCCAGGAACGGACGCTCGGTATTCACGTTCAGCGTCGACAGGGCGACACCGCTCGCAGGCGAAGCGGTTTTCTTCGTGCCATCCGGCTGTGAGGCAGCAGTGACCCCGTGCTGGTGCATGGGGATCTGCGTGCTCTGCAGGCTCACCGACGCCGAGCCGAAATTGCTGCCCAGCGTGTGCGGCGTCAGTCCAGGCCCCGCGCCCTGCTGGCAGCCGGCGCGCGTCACGAAATTCGGCAGTTGGAACGTGGTGGTGCCATTGCCGCCGTAGGCCACGCCGAGCAGGGAATACAGCACGGTGTTCTGCGTGATCGGCAGGGTGGCGCCGTTGCACAACGCCCAGCCGTACGGGTTGTAGTCGAAGCCGAACAGCTGGATTTCGCCGATATAGGGTTCGGTCATGAGCGGATTCCTCCGATGAGCGGATGCGTGCCGCGGCCGTGTCGGCGCGGCGCAGAGGTCAGGCCTGTTGCGGGAAGATGCCGGTGGTGGCGATGCAGTACTGCACGGTCAGCGTCGGCATGACGTTGTCGTGCGGTTGGTTGCCGCCAGCGAAGGACGTGCTTTGCGGCGACAGCGCCAGCATCGTGGCGCCGGTGACGTCGCTTGTATAGAACTGGCTCCCGTTGACCGCGGCCGGCAACAGCCCGGCGGGCGCGGTGGTGGTGGCCGCGGCGGTGGTGGCCTGCGCGGTATGCGTGTGTGCCGGCATCTGCAGCTCCGTCAATGTCACCGTCTCGGTGCCTGCGCGCTGGGCGAGCGGGTAGTTGCTCAGGCCCGGTCCCTGACCCTGGTGGATCGGCAGGCGACCACGCAGATCCGGCACGCCGAAGGTGCTGGTGCCGTTGCCGCCGTAGGCAGTGCCGAGCAGGACGTACAACGGTTCGTATTCGGAGATCTGCAGCAGCGAGCCGTCGCACGCCTGCCAGCCCTGGGGCGTACGGCCGAAGCCGAACATGCGGATTTCGCCGATGAAGGGAGTGCCCATGAGATGCTTCCTGGTCGATGAGGCGCCACGCGCACGACTGTGCGCGGCGTGCCCGGATGCGGATGCGCCTAGCTGCGCGAAGGGAAGATGCCGGACAGCGCGATGCAGAAATTGATCGTGGTGTACGGCTGCACGTTCGGATGCGCCTGGCCGCCGCCGCTATTGGCGATGGTGGACTGCGCCAGTGGCACCGTTGCCCCTGGCGCAGCGTACAGCGCGTGCGGAGTTCCAGTAGGGATGTAGTTGTTGGCGAACAGGCGGCCGGTCGGTATGCGGTTGTCACCGTTGGCGCTGCTGCAAGTCATCAGGTGGGTATGCGGGGGCAGGTTGTCGCCTACCAGCGTCACCGTCTCCGCGCCGGCGGCCTGGCCCATCGGCACCGCAGGCGGCTGCCACGCCGGGTCGGCCGATGGCCCGTAGCCCACCGGCGTGCGTCCGCGCATGTCCGGCAAGCCGAAGGTGGTCTTGCCGTCGCCGCCGAAGCGGGTGCTGAGCAGACTGAACAGGGCCTGGTTCTGATTGATCGGCAGCAATTGCCCGTTGCACTGCGCAAAATATTTTGGCGCAAACGCGAAACCGGTCAGCATGATCTGACCGATGAAGAACTCGCTCATGCGGATCTCCCCCCGGAGTGGATGACGGCAGACCTCGTGTCTGGCGCCAGACTACTTAATCACGACTTCGGCGACTTGCAAGAGACGATTTCGCTGAACCAGACAGACGTGACGCATTTGTTGCTTTACGCAGCGCCGAATTTGTTGTTCCAATAGCGGCGCGACGCGCATGGCCGATGCTTGCTGGGCCGATGTTCCGCGAAGTCCGAGGCACCAGGATGGCTGCCAGCGCCCATGGGGTGGCGCGTTTTGGGGGAATCGAAATATGTCTACAAAATGCTCCGCATCGAGCGGCGTGCGACGGACGTTGCGTTGGCTGATGGCGTTGCTGTTGATGACGACGTCGCAGGTTTGCCTGGCTTTGTACTGCCCGTCGCCTAAAACCGCGACCGTGAACCAGGGCCAATCGGTGACGTTCGACGTCAGCGACTGCGACGGGGACTCGAACGGTGGCATGACCGATCCTCTTGTGCAGCCTGCGCACGGCAGTTTCGTGCTCAGCCAGCAGTCCGGTCCTGGCACACAGACGGTGACCTATACCAACAACGGGGACGGCGCGACCTCGGACTCGTTCTACCTGCTGGACCAGGACAACAACCAGGTCGTCTTCAACATCACCATCAACCCCTCGCGCAGCGCCAGCATCACGGTTTCCCCGTCCAGCGCCAACGAGGACAGCGGCACGCCCTTCGTCTACACGGTGACGTTGAGCTCGACCAACAGTTCGGCGACCACGGTGAACCTGACCCGCAGCGGCACGGCCACCAGCGGGACCGACTACACCGGTGCGGTCGCCAGCGTCGTGGTGCCGGCCAACGCGACGTCCGCCAGCTTCAGCGTCACCCCGGTCGCCGATACCACGGTGGAGCCGGACGAGACGGTGATCTTCCAGGTGGCCAACGGTACCGGCTACTCGATCGGCAACCCCTCCAGCGCCACCGGCACCATCCTCAACGACGACCAGCCGGCGCTGTCGGTCAACGACGTGTCGCAGAACGAGGGCAATTCCGGCAACACCGCGTTCACCTTCACCGTCTCGCTCAGCCAGCCGGCCGGCAGTGGCGGGGTCAGCTTCGACATCGCCACCGCCAACGGCACCGCGACCGCGGGCACCGACTACATCTCCTCCAGCGTGAACGGGCTGACCATTCCGGCCGGCAGCAGCAGTGCCACCTTCACCGTGCAGGTGATCGGCGACACGCTCAACGAACCCGACGAAACCTTCTTCGTCAACGTCAGCAACGTCAGCGGCGCCACCGTCGCCGACGGACAGGGCCAGGGCACCATCGTCAACGACGATGCGCAGCCGTCGCTCTCGATCGGCGATGTCAGCGTCATCGAAGGCAACAGCGGCAACACCACGGCGACGTTCACGGTTACCCTCAGCGCCGCCAGCGGCCAAACCGTCATGGTCAACTACGGGACCGCCGACGGCACCGCCACTGCCGGCAGCGACTATGTCGCCACCTCGGGTCCGCTGGCCTTCGCGCCCGGCACCACCGTGCAGAGCATCGCAGTGACGATCATCGGCGACACCACCGTCGAGCCGGACGAGACGTTCACGGTGACCCTGTCCGCTGCCAGCAACGCCACCATCGCCCGCGCCACCGCCACCGGCACGATCCTCAACGACGATGCGGTGGTGACGATCTCGCCGACGTCGCTACCGGCGGCCACCGCCGGCACCAGCTACAGCCAGACCTTGACGGCCAGTGGTGGGACGGCGCCATATGGCTTCGCGATCACCACCGGCACATTGCCGGTGGGCATGCTGCTGAGTTCCGCCGGCGTGCTGACCGGCACGCCCAGCGGCAGCGGCAGCTTCAATTTCACCGTGTCCGCGACCGACAGCGGCGCGTCGCCCATCAGTGGTAGCCGTGCCTATACGTTGACGGTGGCTGCGCCAACCGTGACGCTGCCGGCGACGACCCTGCCCAACGGCACCGCCGGCCAGGCCTACAGCGCGGCGATCACCCAGGCCAGCGGCGGCATCGCGCCGTACACCTATGCCGTCACGGCCGGCGCCTTGCCGGCAGGCGTGACCGTCAACAGTGCGACCGGTGCGCTCAGCGGCACGCCCACCGTGACCGGCAATTTCAGCTTCACCCTGGTCGCGACCGACAGCACCTCCGGAACGCCGGGCCAGGCGTCGCGCAGCTATACGCTGGCGATCGTGGCGCCGACCTTGACCGTCGCCCCGTCCACGCTGCCGTCCGGGACCGCGGGCACCGCCTACAGCCAGACGTTGAGCACCAGCGGCGGGACGGCGCCCTACACCTACGCGCTCAGCTCCGGTGCCTTGCCTGCGGGCCTGAGCCTGAGCAGTGCCGGTGTCCTATCCGGCACTCCGGCCGTGGCCGGCAGCTTCACCTTCGTCGTCGGCGTCACCGATGCCGGCAGTTTCGGCGGCTCGCACGCCTACACCCTGTCCATCGCCTCGCCGACCCTGGCCATCACCCCGCCGACGTTGCCGGCAGCGGCGATCAACGCCAGCTACAGCCAGGCGCTGAGCACCAGCGGCGGCACCGCACCGTACAGCTATGTGCTCAATGCCGGCGCCTTGCCGAGCGGGATGAGCCTGAGCGCGGGCGGCGTGCTGTTCGGTACGCCGACCACGGCCGGCAACTTCGCGTTCACCGTGGGCGTTACCGACGCCAACGCCTTCACTGCGGCGCAGGCGTTCACCCTGACGGTGGCCTCTCCGACGCTGACGCTGTCGCCGCCGGCGCTGCCGGCCGGCACCGCGGGCAGCGCCTACAGTCAGGCGCTCAGCGCCACCGGCGGTACCGCGCCCTACAGCTACAGCCTCGCTACCGGCGCGTTGCCGGCCGGGCTGAGCCTGAGCGCGGCCGGCGTGCTGTCCGGTACCCCGACCCAGGCGGGCAGTTTCGTCTTCACCGCCACCGTCACCGACAGCACCGCCGGCGTCCCCGGCCAGGCCAGCCGCAGCTACACGCTGAGCATCGCGGCGCCGACCCTGACTCCGGGGCAGCCGACCTTGCCTGCCGGCACCGCGGGCACCGCGTACAACCAGACCCTGAGCACCAGCGGCGGCACCGCACCGTACAGCTACAGCGTGGTCAGCGGCGCGCTGCCGACCGGGCTGAGCCTGACCCCGGCGGGCGTGCTGTCCGGCACGCCGAGCGCGGCCGGCAGCTTCGCCTTCAGCATCAAGGTGAGCGACGCCAACGGCTTTTCGGCCACGCAGGCCTACACCCTGACCATCGCCTCGGCGGTGCCGGCACCGGTGGCGGCGAACGACACCGGCGCCACCCTCGTGGATACCGCGCTGACCCTGGCGGTCACCGGCAACGACACCGGCAGCATCGACAGCATCGCCATCGCCACCGCGCCCAGCCACGGCACCGCGACCGTCGATGGCGTGCGCCTGGTGTACACGCCGGCGCCGGGCTACGTGGGCGTGGACAGCGTGCACTACACCGCCATCGGCGCCGGCGGTAGTTCGGCCCCGGCCGTGGTCACCATCACCGTCAACGCCCGCCCCATCGCGGTGTCGGTGACGGTGCCGGCGGTGACCGGGCAGACGCAGACCCTGGACGTCACCCGCGACGCTACCGGCGGTCCGTTCGTGGCGGCCGCCGTGGTCGCGGTGCTGCCGGCCAACGCCGGTACCGCGACGATCACCCGCGCGGCCGCCAGGGCCGCCGGCGTGCCGACCGCGGCCGCGGACGACGGCCCGGGCTTCATACTGACCTTCGTGCCGAACCCGGCCTTCTCCGGCAACGCCACGGTGCGCTTCACCCTGTCTAATGCATACGCGACCTCGGCCGCGGCGGACATCGTGTTCGTGATCGCGCCGCGCCGGGATCCGACCCAGGATGCGCAGGTGCGTGGTCTGATCGACGCGCAGGCCGAGTCGACCCGGCGCTTCGCCAAGGCGCAGATCGACAACTTCCAGCGCCGCCTGGAGGCGACCCACCGGGGTGCGCGCGGCTTCGACAACGGCGTGAGCTTCCAGGCCAGCTCGCAGTGCCGCCAGCGCGACCGCACGCTGCAGAGCGATCGCAACCTGGACGCGCAAGCGTGCGACCCGGCCAACCGCGACCTGCGCGACGGCGCCATGGACGGCGGCGCCGACACCGCGTCGGCGGCACCACGCGATGCCACTGCGGCAGGCGATCTGGGCCTGTGGGTGGGTGGTGCGATCCGCTCCGGCAGCCTGGACAGGCAGTCGCAGCGCGCCGGCGTGGATTTCCAGACCGATGGCCTGAGCCTGGGCGCCGATTACCGCGTCTCCTCGTCCTTCGCATTGGGCGCGGGCGTGGGCTTCGGCCGCGACGACAGCGATGTCGGCCGCGACGGCAGCCGCAGCAAGTCGACCGCGTACACGCTGGCGCTGTATGCCAGCTATCACCCGGGCCAGACGCTGTTCTTCGACACCCTGGTCGGCTACCAGTTGCTGTCCTACGACCTGCGCCGCTACGTCACCGACAACGGCGCCCTGGCCGAAGGCGACCGCAGCGGCCACCAGTGGATCGCGTCGCTGTCGGCCGGTGCCGATCTGCAGCGCGGCGATTGGCAGATCACCCCGTACGCGCGGGTGGATGCCGCGCGCGCCACGCTGGACGCCTACAGCGAAGCGGCGATGGCGCCGTATGCGCTGCGCTACGAGGACATGGACGTGGCCACCACCACCGGCAACCTCGGCCTGCGCCTGGAATGGCGCCGGCAGATGACCTGGGGACGGCTGACGCCGCAGTTCCGGCTCGAGTACCAGCACGACTTCCAGGGCCGCGGCGACGCCACGCTGGGCTATGCCGACATCGTCGGCGGCACCCTGTACCGCACCGGGCAGAGCGTGTACGACCGCAACCGGCTGATGCTGGGCGTGGGCGTGGTGTTCAGCACCGACCAGGGCCTGTCCACGCGCGTGGAGTACCGCGGCGTGACCGACGGCGACAGCGGCAGCGACCAGACCTGGATGTTCAACGTCGAGAAGAAGTACTGACGTTTGAGCCCCTCTCCCCCCGGAGAGGGGTTGGGGAGAGGGTCCGGCGCGAAGCGACCCGCGATGTTTGGGTGCACGAGGCTGGCGCCCGTACCCTCATCCGCCCCTTCGGGGCACCTTCTCCCGGTGGGAGAAGGGAGCGGCTAGCCCCTCTCCCCCCGGGAGAGGGGTTGGGGTGAGGGTCCGGCGCGCAGCGACTCGCGATGTTTGGGTGCACGAGGCTGCGCCCGTACCCTCATCCGCCCCTGCGGGGCACCTTCTCCCACAGGGAGAAGGAACAACGCTAGCCCCTCTCCCGTCGGGAGAGGGGTTGGGGTGAGGGTCCGGCGCGGAGCGACGCGCGGTGTTTGGGTGCATGAGGCTGCGCTCGCACCCTCATCCGCCCCTTCGGGGCACCTTCCCCCGAAAAGGGGGCCATGGTCCCGAGGGGAGAAGGGAAGCGCTCGCGCCTCAGTCGAAACAGGCGCGGTACGCGGCCAGTGCCGCGCGCGGATGGGGCGCATCGAACACGCCGCTGATCACCGCCAGCAGATCGGCGCCGGCCGCCACCAGCGGACGCGCGTTTTCCGGCGTGAGGCCGCCGATCGCCACGCGCGGCAGGCCCAGCGCTGCCGCATCGCGCAGCAGGTCGGGCGTGGCGCGGCGTGTGGTGATCTTGCTGCGTGTAGGAAAGAACGCGCCGAAGGCGACGTAGCTGGCGCCGGCCGCCGCGGCGCCGCGGGCCAGGGTCAGATCGTCGTAACAGGAGGCGCCGATCAATGCCTGCGGCCCGAGCGCGGCGCGCGCGGCGGCCAGATCGCCGTCGTCCTCGCCCAGGTGCACGCCGGCCGCGCCCACCGCCTGCGCCAGCGCGACGTCGTCGTTGACGATCAGCGGCACGCCGGCCTGTGCGCACAGCGTTTGCAGCGCCGCGGCCTGCTCGCGCCGTTGCGCCGCGTCGGCGCGCTTGTTGCGGTATTGCAGCCAGGTCACGCCCTGGTCCAGCAGCGGCGCCACCCGTGCCAGCAGACGCGCGCCGTCGGCCTCGTCGGGGGTGATCAGGTACACGCCGCGCGGCGCCGGGGATGCGTTCATGGCCAAGCCTTCCGATGCGTCGGCGGCGATGGGACAATGCCGTTCCGACTGTGACCTGCGATTATCCAATGAGCGACGCCAGCGCCACCACCTATCGCACCTGGATGTGCGTCGTCTGCGGGTTCATCTACAACGAGGCCGACGGCCTGCCGGAAGAAGGCATCGCCCCCGGCACCCGCTGGGACGACGTGCCCGACACCTGGACCTGCCCGGACTGCGGCGTGACCAAGGACGATTTCGAGATGGTGGAGATGGATTGACGGCTGGGATTGGAGAATGGGGAATCGGGAGTGGGACAGCGACTCCCGTGCCTTGCAGGCTTCACGCGACGGCCAGTTCAGGGCTGGCAGGCAGACATCGCGAGGCCGGGTTGTCGGATCGCAAGGCCGATACTCGGGAGAGCCGCATGTCCGCCGACGTTCGATGATCGATTCGGTCGGTTATCCATGACGGCTTGATCAGGTCAGCAACCTCTGAGCCTCAGGGCATGCGCTTTTCCCATTCCCGATTCCCCTCTCCCCATTCCCAGCGTCAATGCATCCGCTGCGCGCGCGCGCTCAGTTCCACCAGGCGCTCGCGGATCGGCAAGGCGTCGGAGGCTTCGGGGTTCAATTGCAGATAGCGGCCCAGGTCGCGCCGTGCGCCGGGGACGTAATCCATCTGCAGGTAGGCCATGCCGCGGTCGCGCAGGGCTTCGGGCTGGTCGGGCATCAGCTTGAGCACGCGGTCGGCGCTGCGTGCGGCGCGGTCCCACTCGTCGCGTTCGGCATACAGGCCATGCAGGTTGCGCAGGACCCGGGCAAGGATCGCGCGGTGCGGCGCCGGGTCCAGGATCTGCAGCAGCGCGCGGTCGTCCGGGCTTTCGCCGCCCATGTGCGGCCGCGCGCGCTCGCGCAGTTCCTCCACCGCCAGCGGGCGCCCGCCGTTGAACGGGTCCATCACCAGCAGGCCGTCGTCCACCGGCAGGCGCACCAGGAAATGCCCCGGGAAGGACACGCCGTCGAGCGGGATGTCCAGGCGCCGCGCCACGTCCATCTGCACCAGCGCCAGCGAGATCGGGTTGCCCAGGCGCCGCTCGAACACCTGGTTCATGTAGCTGTTGCGCGGGTCGTAATACTCGTCGTGGTTGCCGCTATAGCCCAGTTCTTCGAACAGGTGGCGATTGATCGCCGCCATCTTCAGCGGCCACTGCTCGATCATCGCCACCTCGTGCCGCAGGTGGTCGGCATGACTCTGCGCCAGGGTGTCGTAATGGGCGGCATCCAGCTCCGGATACTCGTCGCGGGCGATCAGCAGGGCGGTCGCCAGCAGCGGCAGGGCATCGTCATCCAGTGCGGCCAGGGTATTCCAGCTCGGCAATGTCAATGGGGCGGCCATGGCCCAAGACTGGCGGCAAAGCCGGGTCCGATCAAGTCCGGCCGTTCCCGACAGCGGTGTCGGGTTCAGCGCCGTGGTCGCGGGGCCTTTTCCCGACGCCGCCGGCACCGTTGACGGATCAGTGGCCCTGCGGAATTCCCGGGCCGAAACGCAGTTCGGTGCCGTCCTGCAGCTTCAACTGCTCGGCCTGGCCGGCGTTGAGTTCGAGCACGTAGCGCGCCGGCGCGTTGCTCGGGTAGGGCGGGCAGGCGTCGCCGGCCGAGCACGGCGGCACGTCGCGCTGCTGCGCCACCAGCTTGCGCTGGTTGTCGAAGTACAGGATGTCCAGCGGGATCTTGGTGTTCTTCATCCAGTACGCCTGCGGTTCCTCGCGGTCGTGGATGAACAGCATGCCGTGGTCGGCTTCCATCTGGTCGCGGAACATCAGCCCGCGCGCGCGCGTCGCATCGTTCTGCGCCAGTTCCACTTCGTAGCGATGTCCGCCCAGTTCCACCCAATGGTCGCCACCGGCGCTGGCGCAACCGCTGAGGGCAAGCAGGAGAAGGACGCAGAGCGCGCGGAAGAGGGACATGGGCGGACCAGGGCAGGGAGGACAGCGCGCACCTTGTTGCATGGTGCGTGTGGCGTCAAGAGCGGGGATTGGGGATTCGGGATTGGGGATTCGCAAGAGCCAGGATTCTCGCTTTTACGAATCCCCAATCACGAATCCCCAATCCCGCGCGCGCGCCAGCGCGCGTCAAAAGACGCGCGGCGGCTCGCCACCGACGATCACCACGTCGGCCGGGCGGCGTGCGAACAGGCCGACGCAGACCACGCCCGGGATCTGGTTCAGTTCGCGCTCCAGCGCCACCGGGTCGGTGATCGACAGGTGGTGCACGTCCAGCACCACGTTGCCGTTGTCGGTGATCACGCCGTCGCGCCAGACCGGCTGGCCGCCGGTGCGCGCCAGGATCTCGCGGGCGACCAGGCTGCGCGCCATCGGGATCACTTCGATCGGCAGCGGGAACGCGCCCAGGGTCTGCACCTGCTTGCTCGGGTCGATGATGCAGATGAAGCGCTCGCTGGCCTCGGCGATGATCTTCTCGCGGGTCAGCGCGGCGCCGCCGCCCTTGATCAGACACTTGTTCGGATCGCACTCGTCGGCGCCGTCCACGTACAGCGACAGGTTGCCGGTGTGGTTCAGCTCCAGCACCTCGATGCCGTGCTGGCGCAGGCGCGCGGTGCTCTGCTCGGAACTGGACACCGCGCCCTTGATGCGGTGGCCGATGCGGCCGAGCGCGTCGATGAAATAGGCGACGGTGGAACCGGTGCCGACGCCGACGATCATCCCGTCCTGGACGTAGTCGATGGCTTTCTCGGCGGCAAGACGCTTGGCTTCTGACATTTGGAGAGCTCGGGAGTGGGGATTCGGGATTGGGGATTCGTGAAAAGCGGGTCGGCGGATGGGGCCGGGCGAATCCCCAATCCCCACTCCCGAATCCCGGCTATTCGAGCGAAAGCAGCAGCTTCCACTGCGCGGCGCTGACCGGGAACACCGACAGGCGGTTGCCGCGGGCGACCAGCGGGAAGCCCTCGCCCAGCGCATCGGCGTGCTGCTTGATCTCGTCCAGGGCGATGGTGCGCGCCAGCTTGCGTTCGAACGCCACGTCCACCAGGTACCAGCGCGGCTGCTCCGGGGTGGCCTTGGGGTCGTGGTAGTCGGAGGACGGGTCGAACTGGGTGGCGTCGGGGTAGGCCTGGCTGGCCACGCGCGCCACGCCGACGATGCCCGGCACCTTGCAGTTGGAGTGGTAGAACAGGATGCCGTCGCCGACCTTCATGCCGTCGCGCATGAAGTTGCGCGCCTGGTAGTTGCGCACGCCGTTCCAGGGTTCGGTGCCGACCCGCTGCAGGTCGTCGATCGAGAAGGCGTCCGGTTCGGACTTCATCAGCCAGTAGCGGGTGCGTGCGGTCATGCGGGCAGATCGGGGGCGGTCGACAGGGTGAGGGATTCGGTGCAGACCGCGTCCAGCGCCACGTCCCAGGCCGCCAGCGGCAAGGCCGCGACCTGTTGCGCGTCGAAGGCGGCCCCGACCAGCCAGGGCGGCGGGGCCTGCCGCTGGCGGAAAGCGAAGCTGCGATCATACCAGCCGCCTCCCATGCCCAGGCGGCCGCCGGCGGTGTCGAAGCCGACCAGCGGCGTCACCACCAGCGCCATCTGCGCCGGCGCCAGGGTCGTGGCCGGGTCGACGTCGGGCTCGGGGATGCCATAGCGGTTGGCGCGCAGCGGCTGACCGGGACGCCACGGCGCGAAGCGCAGGGTGTCGCCGCTGAGCACCGGCAGGCAGTACTGCACCGCCTCCGGCAGCGACAGTTGCCAGCGGTGCAGCGCGATCTCCCCGTCCATCGCCCAGTAGCCGCCGACATGGCCGTGCTGCGGCGCGAACGGCAGGTCCAGCAGTCGCTGCGCCAAGGCGTCGGCGGCGGCCAGGCGCACGGGCGCGGTGAGCGCGCGGCGGCGCGCGCGCAGGTCCTGGCGCAGGGAGTCGCGGTCGTCGGCAGTCATCTGGCAGGGGTGGCGAGAGAGGTCGCTATTGTCGGCGCCGGCGCGCGCACTGACCAGCAGGCGCGCGCCGCTGCGGCGATCACGCGTAGAGCGCCACCGTCTGCCGGCCCCACAGCACCAGCCGCCCGGCCGTATCCCAGATCTGCATGTCCTGCAGCGAGTAGCCGTCCTCGGCATGGCGGCTGGCCGAGCGCAGCAGGAACCAGTCGCCGGCGCTGGCCGGTTGCGGGAAGTCCAGGCTCCAGGTCATCGAACTGACCGGCGCCGGCTCGGTGAAGCAGGTCATCGCCGCCGGCGGCAGGCAGTCGCCCAGCGCGACCAGGGCCACGCTGGGCTCCACGCCGCCGGCGTCGCGATGGCGCGCCCAGACCAGCAACTCCGGATCGGCCGCGGCGGACAGCGGCAGCGCGCCGCCGGCCAGGCGCATGTCGAAGTTGGCGACGAAGGCCGGGGTCGCCGCGCTTTCGGCGATTGGCGTCGCGTCATCGGGACCGACGACCGCCGGCCGCGCCGGCAGGAAGTCATGGGCGATGCGGCTGGGCCGCGGCTGCGCGAACAGCAAAGCCGCGCGCAGGGCGACCTGTCCGTCGGCGATGCAATCGACGCCCACCGAGGTGGCGGACTTGCCCTGGCGCAACACCTGCGCATCGAAGCGCAGGCTGCCGTCGGTGGGGCCGATGAACCCGATGTGCGCCGACTTCAGCGGCGGCAACGCGGACGGCGCCGTGCGCAGCGCGGTCTGCAGCGCCAGCGCCGCGGACAGGCCGCCGAAGGCGGTGCGGCCTTGTCGCCAGCTGGCGGGGACGTCGAATCCCACGGCGGGGTCGAAGCGGTCGAGGATCTGGGCGAGCGTCGGCAATCCGGGATCTCCGTGATGGGGCGACCAGTATCCCGGGTTTCGGTCGGTGCGAGAACGCGTGGCACCTGCAATGCGCCGGCGACGACGGCGTGGTGAAGGCGCACGCTGCGGGCGCACAAAAGGAAACGGCGCCTTGCGGCGCCGCTTCCTGGAAAAATTGCATTCTCCGCCGTGACGATGCGTGCGAAACGACCTTGAACCCGGGGTTCAAGTGGGATGGCTGGAGAATCATCGGGCTTCCCGCTACGAGGCGGACCTGCACTCCCGATTCCGTCGCCACCCCGTGGTCGTCATTAAGGGACAAGGCGAATGTTTGCACACGCTGTCGTTCACAGCAGAGAACGCAAGTGGAGTATAGCGCCGTGATCGCGCTTGGCTAGTCCGTTCGTCGGTCCTTCGGTACGTTGCAATTCACGTTGATGATCGCAGCGCCACGTGCGGATCAGCGCGTCGTATCGACCACGCTGTCCAGGCGCCGATTGAGATCGGCGAGTGTGCGCGCCATCTCGCGTTCGTGCTTGGCCTGTTCGTCGCGCAGTTGCTGCAACTCGTGCGCCAAGTTCAGTGCCGCGAGGACGGCGACGCGGTCCACCGCGGCCATGCGGTTGCTGCCGCGCACCTCGCGCATCTTCGCGTCGAGCAGGCGCGCGGCGGCGAGCAGGCCGTCGCGTTCTTCGGCCTCGACGCCGACGGTGTATTCGCGGTCGAGGATGCGGACGCTGACCGGCTCGCTCACGTGTGCTGCTCCAGGGACTTCAGTCGGGCGATCATCGCTTCCACGCGCGAACGCGCCTGTTCGTTCTTGGTCAGCAACTGCGAGCGCTCGCCGATCAGGTGTTCCTGCTGCTGGCGCAGGCTGCGGTTCTCGTCGGACAGGCGCTGGCAGCGCTCGACCAGCGTTTCCACGCGTGCGGCAAGGGCGCGAAGCTCGGCGAGGGCGTCAGGGCTGTCCATGGCGCTCACGATAGGCATGCGCCGGAGGGGCGGTCAAGACGCCGCGCGGCGGCGCCATGGCCGGCGCTCAGGCAGGCAGCCGCAGCGGTTGCTGCAGCAGGCGCAGGCAGGCGTCCGGTTCCAGCGCCGGCGCCACCAGGTGGCCCTGGATCTCGTCGCAGCCGTGCGCGCGCAGGAACGCCAGCTGCCCGGCGTCCTCGACGCCCTCGGCCACCACCTTCAGCGCCAGCGAGTGGCCCATCGCGATGATGGTGCTGGTGATCGCCTCGTCGTCCGGGTCGCGGGTGAGGTCGCCGATGAATTCCTGGTCGATCTTCAGGGTGTTGATCGGCAGCCGCTTCAGGTAGGCCAGCGACGAATAGCCGGTGCCGAAGTCGTCGATGGCCAGGGTCAGCCCCAGCTCGCGGCAGGCGCGCAGCAGCGCGGCGTTTTTGCCGACCTGCGACATCACCACGCTCTCGGTCAGTTCCAGTTCGATGTTGGCCGCCGGCACGCCGGTTTCGGCGAGGATCCCGGCCATCAGTTCCGGCAGGTTGCCGCGCTCGAGCTGGATCGCCGAGACGT
Source organism: Xanthomonas sp. LMG 12461 (assembly GCF_009192935.1). NCBI lineage: Bacteria > Pseudomonadati > Pseudomonadota > Gammaproteobacteria > Lysobacterales > Lysobacteraceae > Xanthomonas > Xanthomonas sp. LMG 12461. The sequence continues at coordinate 128,494 of NZ_NQYT01000061.1, read as the reverse complement.
TCACCGACATGCACAGATCGGTCAGCCCCATCCGCCGCCAGTCGCGCAACGCGCTGCAGGCCTGGCGCAGCACCCACTCGCCGATCTCCAGGATCAACCCGGTCTCCTCGGCCAGCGGGATGAACTGGCTCGGCGAGACCGGCCCGAAATCGGCGCTGTGCCAGCGCAGCAGCGCTTCCACGCCGACCACCCGCTGCGTGCGCAGCGAGTAGCGCGGCTGGTAGACCAGCTTCAGTTCCTGATCCAGCGGGATCTTGCGCAGCGTGCTGGCCAGGGTGGCGCGGTGGCGGGTGGCTTCGTCCATGCGCGCCGAGTACACCTGCGCGTTGCGGCGCCCGGCGGCCTTGGCCTGGTACATCGCGGTATCGGCGTGCTTGAGCAGCTCGCTCGGCAGCAGCGCGTGCTGCGGGAACAGGGAGATGCCGATGGAGGTGGAGACCGCGACCTCGCGGCGTTCGTCCAGCCGCAGCGGCGCCTCGAACGCGGCCAGCACGCGGGCGGCCACCGCCTCGGCCTCGCCCTGGCTGACGATGTCCTCGACCACCACGGTGAATTCGTCGCCGGCCAGGCGCGCCACCGTGTGCTGCGGTCCCACCGCCTGCTGCAGGCGTTCGGCCACTGCGCGCAGCACGCGGTCGCCGACCGCGTGGCCGAGCGAATCGTTGATGTCCTTGAAGCGGTCCAGATCCAGGAACAGCACCGCGACCGAGCCGGCCTGGCGCCGCGCCCGCACGATCGCCCGCGCCAGGCGCTCGGACAGCAGCGCGCGGTTGGGCAGGCTGGTCAGCGTGTCGTAGTTGGCCAGATAGCGCAGTTCCTGCTCCGCGCGCTTCTGCTCGGTGATGTCTTCCAGTACCACCACCTGGAAGCTCTGGCGGCCGTCGGCGTCGACCACGGTATTGCGGCGCAGGTGGCAGAGGATCTCCTGGCCGTCCTTGCGCCGCTTCCAGGCCTCGCCGCGCCAATGCCGGCCGTGGTCGGCCACCGGGGCCGCCGGCGTTTCCGGCGCGTGGTCGATCAGCGCCATCGGCTGGCCCAGTACCTCGCGCTCGCTGTAGCCGGTGATGCGGGTGAAGGCCGGGTTGACCGAGATGAAGCGGCGGTCCTCGTCGAGCACGGCGACCGCCTCGCCCATGCTGCGCAGCACTTCGGCGGCGATGCGCCGTTCCAGGTCGGCCTGGCGGTGCGAGGTGATGTCGCGCGCGGTGCCGGCGAGCCGGCGCGGCGCGCCGCTGGCGTCGTAGTCGACCACGCGGCCGCGCACCCGCGCCCAGTGCCAGACCCCGTCGCCGGCCAGGTCCACCCGGTACTCGGCGGTGTAGATCGCGGTCAGGCCTTGCAGGTGTTCCTGCAGCACCTGCCGCGCCTGCTGCACGTCGTCGGGATGGATCCGCAGCGGCTCGTTCTCGCGGATCACCAGGCCGATGTCCTGCGCGTGCGGCGTGGCCTCGTCGGCGCGCATCAGCCGCAACCTGCGCTGTTGCAGGTCGTAATCCCAGAAGTGTTCGCCCGAGGCCCACAGCGCCAGCTTCAGGTGCTGGTCGCGCTGCTGCAGTTGCGCGTGCCGTTGCAGTTGCTCGCGCAGGCGCCGACGCGAACGCAGCGCGAACAGCGCCGCCACCCCGCCGGCCGCCAGCGCGGCGAGCGCGACCAGCGGCCATGCGGCCAGCAAGGTCTCGCCGAACAAGGCGAGGCCGGTTCTTTCCGCAGCTCCTGCAGCAACGTGCTCCAATGGCATGGCGGAAAGTGACTTCTGTCAAAGAACGGGTGGTGGAGTGTAGGCGCGTGCCGGAAGCCACCACAAGCGGCGGCGCACACGCGGTTGCTACACTGCGCAGTCCCGATTCCGCCGCAGGCCTCGACAGGCCCGCGGCCAGCGCCCGACAGGCTTGCTCCATGACCGAACTTCCCACTGCCGACCAGATCGCCGATGCCAGCCGGACGCTTGGCCTGGCTGCGTCGGCAGCCGAACTGCACGGCGGCCTGTGCGGCTGGCTGGCCGGCGGCGGCGCCGAATTGCCGGCATGGCCGGCGGCCGTGCTCGCCGACGCCAGCCTCGCCGCACCGCGCCCCGGCGATGCGCTGGACCGCCTGCGCGAGGCCACGACTGCGCAACTGAACGACCGCGATTTCGGCTTCGACCTGGTGCTGGCCGATGCCGGCGCGCCGCTGCCCGAGCGCGCCGACGCGCTGTTCGACTGGTGCCGCGGCTTCCTCGGCGGCTTCGGCCTGGCCGCAGGGGCTGCGCCGCCACTGTCCGAGGAAGGGCAGGAGGCGCTGCAGGACGTGGCGCGCCTGGCCCAGGCCAGCGCCGACGATTTCGACAGCGGCGACGAGGACGAGGACGCGCTGGCCGAGATCGAGGAGTTCGTGCGCGTGGCGGTGCTGCTGCTGCACAGCGACTGCGTGCTCGGCCCGCGCCACCGGCAGCGCCTGAACTGATGAAGCGCCTCACCGGGATTTCCTCCGGCGAGTACGTGCGCCGGCGCCGTCATTTGATGGACATGGCCGGCGAGCAGGCCATCCTGGTGCTGCCCAGCGCACCGGAGCGGGTGCGCAGCCACGACACGCACTACCCGTACCGGCAGGATTCGGACTTCTGGTATCTGTGCGGGTTCGCCGAGCCGGACGCGGTGCTGGTGCTGGTGCCCGGTCGCCGCCATGGCGAGGCGCTGTTGTTCTGTCGCGAACGCGACCCCGAGCGCGAAGCCTGGGACGGCCCGCGGGCGGGCCAGGAAGGCGCTGTCGAGCGCTATGGCATGGACGATGCCTATCCGATCGACGACCTCGACGAGATCCTGCCCGGGCTGCTGGAAGGCCGCTCGCGGGTGTATTACCACTTCGGCCGCGACGTCGATTTCGACCTGAAGCTGATCGGCTGGGTCAAGCGCGTGCGCGAGCAGGTGCGGCACGGCGCGCAGCCGCCGCACGAATTCCTGGAGCTCGGCCATCTGCTGCACGAGCAGCGCCTGTTCAAGTCGCGCGACGAGATCGCGCTGATGCAGGTGGCCGCCGACCTCAGCGTGGCCGGGCACCGCGCGGCGATGCGACTGGCGCGGCCGGGCGTGCACGAATACCAACTGCAGGCCGAGATCGAGCGCGAATTCCGCGCCGGCGACGCCTGGCCGGCCTACGGCAGCATCGTCGGCAGCGGCCACAACGCCTGCGTGCTGCATTACCGCGCCAACGCCGCGCGCCTGCGCGACGGCGACCTGGTGCTGGTCGATGCGGGCGCCGAATACCGCGGCTATGCCGCCGACATCACCCGTACTTTCCCGGCCAACGGCCGCTTCAGCACCGAACAACGCGCGCTGCACGACCTGGTCGGTGCCGCGCACGCCGCCGCGCTGGCGCAGGCGCGCCCGGGCGTGGCCTACGAGGCCGGACACCTGGCCGCGGTGCAGACCCTGACCGAAGGCCTGCTGCGGCTGGGCCTGCTCAAGGGCAGCGTCGAGCAGAACCTGGCCAGCGGCGACTACCGGCGCTTCTACCGGCACAAGACCGGGCACTGGCTGGGCCTGGACGTGCACGATGTCGGCGACTACCGGCTGGCCGGCGAATCGCGCCTGCTCGAGCCGGGCATGGTGTTCACCATCGAACCCGGCCTGTACGTGTCGCCGGACGACAAGGACGTCGACCCGAAGTGGCGGGGCATCGGCATCCGCACCGAGGACGACGTGCTGATCACCGACGACGGCCATCGCGTGCTCACCGATGCCCTGGCGCGCAGCGCCGAGGAGATCGAGGCGTGGATGGCTGGGAATGGGGAATAGGGAAACGGGAAACGGGAATGGGAAAAGCGGTCGCCGCGCGCGGAAAGGTCGGCTAGCAGACCTGGCGCGTTTGCCGTTGCGAATCCCCAATCCCGGCGGCGGCCGTCAGGCCGCCGCGGCAGACTGACGCCGCCCCCTTGCGTGCAGGCGGCCGGTTGCGCACAGTGACCGGCTGAACAAGGGGGATTCATGAATATGTGGATGCGATGCCTGCTGGCGGCAGGACTGTGCGTGGCCGTCGCAGCGCAGGCGCACGCGCAGCAAGTGGCCGCGCCGGCGGCGCCAGCCGATGCTGCGCCCGCGGCGACGCAGGCACCTGTGCCTGCTGCGGTGCCCACGCTGGCGCTGGACGATCTAGAGACGTTGCTGTCGCTGCGCGCTGCGCCGGAGGCCCGCGCGCAGATGCTGGCGCAGGTCGTCGCGCTGGCGGGTAAGGGCGATGGCGCCTCGGCGTACGTGTTGGGCGTGCTCTACCGCAATGGCGAGGCGCATCCGGCGCATCTGGTGCCGCGCGACCTGGACACGGCCCGCTACTGGCTGGAGCGCTGCCTGGGCATGCCGCGCTGCCCGCTGCTCGCGTTGGCGTCGCTGGCCGAGCTGGAACTGTCCGCCGGCAATGCCAAGCCGGCGCTGCAATGGGCGCAGGGCTGGGTGGCGCTGGACCGCGAGTTCACCACGCGGGCGCGCGAGATCGAAGGCCGCCGTGTGCGGCCCAGTCAGCGCAATCGCGATACCGCCTACCATGCCTACCTCCTGGAGCGCTGCTATGCGGCGATGCCGAGCGGCGACCGCGACGCGATCGGCCTGGCCTGGTTCAACGCGTTCCGCGTGCAGTGGGGCCGTGTCCTGGACCGGATGCTGTTCGCGCAGCTCGATGCGCTGCAGGCGCAGGATGGCGAGGAGGCTGGCGGGCTGACTGCGCGTGCCGAGAATCAACGGCGCAAGACCGTGCTGGACAGCCCGATGGACCTGCCGGTCACGCCGGCGTTGAGCCTGTTCCTGATGCGCGGCGATCCGCAGGGCGGACGCCCCGAGTCCGCCCTGGTGCTGGAGGCGCTGCCTTCGCCGAACGCGGCACGTGGACTCGAAGCGCTGGCACGCGATTTCAAGACCGCGCCGTATCCGGCCGCCGCCGGGCAGCGCCGCTACGACCTGATCCCGATGAGCTTCAATCGCGGCCCGTACGCGCTGACCGGCAAGTGACCGTGGCGGCGGCCATCAGGCCGCCGCAAACACCGGCCGCGTCAGGTTCTCGGGTGCGTCCTCGGTGCACGCCACTTCGTCCTCGATGCGGATGCCGCCGTAGGGCTTGAACTGCGCCACCCGCGCCCAGTCGACGCTGCCGCCATGGCCGGCCTGCTTGAGGTCGTCGAGCAGCATGTCGATGAAGTACAGGCCCGGCTCGATCGTCACCACCATGCCAGGTTCCAGGGTGCGGGTCATGCGCAGGTAGGGATGGCCGTCGGGGCGTTCGATGCGGCCGCCGCGGTCGCTGGCGGCGAAACCGGCGACGTCGTGCACCTGCAGGCCGATCGGGTGGCCCAGGCCGTGCGGGAAGAATGCGGCGCTGACGCCGGTGGCCACCGCGGTTTCCGGCGACACGGTGAGCACGCCGGCGTCCTTCAGCACGCCCATCAACGCCAGGTGCGCGTCCAGGTGCAGTTGCCGGTAGTCGACGCCGGCGCGCACGTGCTGGCCCATGCGCTGCTGCGCGGCGTCCACCGCGTCGATCAGCGCCTGGAACTCGCTGTCGCGATCGGCGGCGTAGGTGCGGGTGATGTCGCTGGCGTAGCCGTGTGCCGAGGCGCCGGCGTCGATCAGGAAGCTGCGCAGCGGCGTCGGCGCCTGCCGCTGCAGTTCGGTGTAGTGCAGCACGGCGCCGTGTTCGTTCAATGCCACGATGTTGCCGTACGGCAGTTCGTTCGCGTCCTGGCCGACCGCGGCGCAGTAGGCCATGTGGATCTCGAATTCGCTGCGGCCGTCGCGGAACGCGGCCTCGGCGGCGCGATGGCCGCGCACCGCCGAGTGCTGCGCCTGGCGCATCAGTGCCAGCTCGTACGGCGTCTTGTAGGCGCGGTGGTATTCCAGGTAGTCCAGCACCGCCGGCGGATTGTTCGGCACGTAGGCGCCCAGCGCGCTCTGCGGCTCGCCGAGGATCGCGCTGCGCGCGGCATCCGGCAGCAGCGCCAGCGCCTCGTCCGGGGTGCGGATCAGATGGATGTCGCAGTGCTCCACCCACCAGCCGCTGGGCGCATCCGGCACCACATGCCAGTAGTCGCGCGGCTGGTGGAAGATCACCTGCGGACGGCGCCCCGGCGTGTACACCAGCCAACTGTGCGGCACCCGCGTCAGCGGCAGCCAGGCCTTGAACTGCGGGTTCACCGCGAACGGATAGTCGCGATCGTCGAACACCTGGTAGTGCAGGGTGCCGCTCGGGACCACCAGGTGGTCGAAGCCACCGCGCGCCAGCGCTTCGTCGGCGCGTCGGGTCAGGGTGCGCAGGTGGTCGGGATACAGGGCGCTTGGATCGTGCTGGGGCATGGCGGCGGACTCGTTCTGCGATGCGGAAACGGGGGCGCCAAGTGTGCCGGAAACGGTGCAGGCGTGTGGACGTGCACGGACGGCCTATGCATGGCATGCGATGCCGAAGCTACGCCGGCGATGCGGGGCTTTGTCGATCCGCCGGAGACTCTTTGCGGCCGATCGCGCAACGGTCGCGAATGGCCGTCGCAGGAGCGGCTTCAGCCGCGACCGAGGCGTTCCCGGGAATGCCGGTCGCGGCTGATCCCGTCACAGGGACCAGTAGCCACACCTGCGAGGTTGATGCCGCTAGCCGCCGGTCGCAGCGTTGATCCACTGCCGCAACAGGTCGCGATGCGCGGGGGAAATGGTCAGGAAGCGGAAGCCGGCCCAGGCCTGGCCCGGTGCGTGCGAGGGTTCGCTCCACAACAGGTGCGCGCCGATATCGATCTGCACGTCGCGGTCGGCGTGCGGTATCGCGAAGCGCAACTGGTACAGCGCGTCCTCGTGCAGCGGTGCCGAGGCGAGCAGCAGCATGCCGTGTTCGGAGACGTTGCCGAGGCGGCCGACCACGGCGTCTTCCATCAGGTCCAGCACCGGCACCATGTCCGGAACCTGGAGGCGCGGCGATCGGCGAGCGTCTGCGCTCATGCGCCCTCCATGGCGTCGTCGGCGGCGGGAACGCCGGCCAGGGTGCGCAGCGCGCGCACCGCGGCCTGCCAGGCGCGGTCGATCAGGCGGGCGCGGTCCTCGCTGACGATGCGCGCCTGTCCCTGCGCCAGCAGCCGCGCCAATCCGTCGAGCGTGTGTTCGGCGGCCTTCTGCCCGCGCTGGTTGACGAACAACGCGCGTTCGGTGATCGGGCTGTACCAGGACAGGCGTTGCCGCTTCAGGTCGCCTTGCTGGTTGACGACGAATTCGAACCAGGTGCCGAACGGCAGCGTGCGCAACCGCGCATACGCGGCTTGTTCGGCCTCGTTGCGCGGCGGCAGCGAGGGGCGCTCGCCGTCCTCGCCCTGCTCGCCGAGGCGGGTGCGCGCCTTCAGCCGCACGTTGAGTTCGGTGCGCGAGGTGGTGGCGTCGGTGCCGCCGGGCGTGGACAGGCGGCGGGCGATGGCCTCGGCTTCCTGCTGGTGGTAGCCCACCTGCAGCAGCGCCTGGCCCACGCGCTCGGCCAGGGCGGCATCGGAGGCGCCCTCGCTGCGGCAGGTGACCTCGGCGATGCGCTCGGCCAGGCCGATGCGCTCGCGCCAGGTCTCCGAGTCCTCGCCCTGACGCAGCAGGGTCAGCACCAGCACGTCGGACCAGGCCTGCTGCAGCAGGGTCTGCACGAAACCCGGCGGTTGCTGGGCGCTGCACAGCGCCTCCAGGGTGGCGGTCGCGGTCTGCTTGGCCAGCTCCAGCCGTTCCTTGCCGCGCGCGGCCTCGACGTGCCGGCGCTCGGCGATCTCGGCCTTGTGCGCCAGGCTGCGCTGCTGCGCCTGGATCTCCTGGTGGGCCTGCTCGAAGACGGTCTCGTCGCCTTCGTACTCCTCGATCACGCGGTCCACGGCCTGGTTGAGCTTGAGCAGCAGCGTCGGATCGCTGTCCTCTTCGCCCAGCCAGGTGGCGCCGGATTCGGCGACGGCATTGAGCAGTTCCCGCGCCGGGTGCCGGCTGCGCGCGAAGAACGCCGGATCCTGCAGCGCGGCGCGCACCAGCGGCACCTGCAGGCGTTCCAGCAGCGCCGCGGCCGGCGCGTCGGGGCGTACCTCGCGCTCGATCTCGCCGTACAGCAGGCCGAGCAGGTCGAAGGTGTCGGCCTGCTGCGCTGCCAGGGTCGCCTGCGCGCCGTGGGTGGCGCGCAGCGCCTGCAGCAGGGCGGTCTGCACGTCGCGCAGGTGGCGGCGTCCGCGCAGTCCGCCCAGGGTGCTGTGGGCCGGCGGTTGCGCCTGCAGTTCGCCCAGGGCCTCCAGCAGGCTGGCGGTCGGCACCGGGGCCGCACCGGCGGCGCTCGCTGGCCGCGCCGGGAGCGCGGCGGCACCGGCGGTCTCAGTCGTGGGCGCCGCCGCGGCGGGCACGGCCTTGGCGCGCGCCGCGGTCAGCAACTGGCGCAGGGTGGCCAGGTCCGGGCCGCTGGCGGCCGATTCCGCGGCGCCGGCCGCCGCGCCCGCTGGCGGCAGCGGTGCCGTCGCGGCCGGCCCCGGCGGCACGCCCATGGCGGGTGCGGCCTGACCAGGAGCGCTGGCGTTCCCGCGGGGGCCGCTGCCGGCAGGGGGCGGCGCCGCGGCGCCGGGCATGCGCGCCGCGCGCCGCGTGCCCGGGTCGACATTGGTGCTGCGCGCCACGTAGGGCAGATAGATCAGGCCGGGCAGCACCCCGGCGTGGGTCAGCAGGACATTGGCCCGTTCCACCATCTCGCCGTAGCGCGCCAGCACCTGCCGTTCGAAGGCGCGATACAGCGCCAATTGCGTGTCCAGGCCAAGGCCCAACGCTTCGCCGGCGGTGCGCAGCAGCCGGCACAGCGCGTGCGGTCCCAGCGGCAGTTGCTCGATCTCGAAGGCGGGCCGCGCCGCCAGCACGCCGAAGCGCTGGCCGAGCAACTGCAGCGGGATATTGCAGCGGATCGCCTCGCGGCGGGCGATCTCGTGCAGCACGATGTCGCGGTCGATATCCACGTCGGCGACCAGGGTCAGCATCTGCGCGGCACCTGCCTTGGCTACTCGCGGCGCAGCGGCCGTCGCCAAGGGGCTGCGGATCCTGGCAAGCCCGGCTTCCAGCTGCGCCTGGTAGAACGGCGCCAGGCGCCCGCGCTGTGTGCGCACGCGTTGCGCCTCCTGGAACAGGTCCTGTTGCACCTGGCCATTGCGGGCGCGCCCGGCCTGCTCGAGCAGGTCCTGCTCCAGCTCGTCCAGGGTCGCCTGCAGCGGCAGTTCCAGGGCCTGCCACAGCAGGCTGTTCAAGGCCAGCAGGATGTCGCGCACGCGCGCCGGCAGGGCGGCGCTGGCAAGCGTCGCTGGCGGGGCCGACATGGTCGCAGACAGGGGCATCCTGTGATCGCCGTTATACTTTTCTGCGCGGTATGTAGCACGATCCGCCGCCGCAACCAAGGCGGGCGGCGCGGCTCAGGGCAGGAACAGGGCGATCACGTCGTTGGTGAACCGCCGTCCCAGCTCGGTCGGGACGGCGTGGCCGGCGTCCACCCGCAACCAGTCGCGGGCCTGCGCGGTGGCCAGGGCCGAGGCGATCGCCTGCAGCGGCAGGCCGGTGCGGGCGCTGAAGTCGCGCAGCGCGAAGCCGTCGTTGAGGCGCAGGGCGTTGAGCATGTACTCGAACGGGCGCCGCTCCGGCGCGATCCACTCGTCGCCGCCGATCGCCGCCGGCGTCCCCGCCGCGTCCAGGAACGCCTGTGGATGCTTGTGCTTCCAGCGCCGCAGGATGTTCTGTTCGGCGCCGGAGCTGATCTTGCCGTGCGCGCCGGCACCGATGCCGAGATAGTCGCCGAAGGTCCAGTAGTTGAGGTTGTGCGCGCAGCGGTAGCCGGCGCGCGCATAGGCGCTGACTTCGTACTGCGCGAAGCCGGCCTCGGCCAGCAGCGCCTGGCAGCGCTCCTGCATGTCCCAGGCGTCGTCGTCCTCGGGAATGCCCTGCGGCGGCCGCGCGGCGAACACGGTGTTCGGTTCCAGGGTGAGCTGGTAGTGGCTGAGGTGGGTCGGCTGCAGCGCCAGCGCCTGCGCGATGTCGCGCTCGGCCTCGGCCAGGGTCTGCTGCGGCAGCGCGTACATCAGGTCCAGGTTGAGATTGGCGTAGCCGGCGTCCTGCGCCAGCTTCACCGCGCGCTCGGCCTCGGCACCGTCGTGGATGCGGCCCAGCCGCTGCAGCGCCGCGTCGTCGAAGCTCTGGATGCCGAAGCTGAGGCGATTGACCCCAGCCGCCAGGTAGCGGTCGAAGCGGCCATGCTCGGCGGTGCCGGGGTTGGTCTCCAGGGTGATCTCCAGGCCTGGCGCGAAGCGCAGCCGGGCGCTGGCCGCCTGCAGGAAGCGGTCGATCGCCTCGGGCGGAAACAGGCTGGGCGTACCGCCGCCGAAGAACACGCTGTTGACCACACGGCCCCAGACCAGCGGCAGGTCCTGGTCCAGGTCGCGGATCAGCGCATCAACGTAGCTGTCGAACGGCAGCGCGCCCTTGGCCGCGTGCGAGTTGAAATCGCAGTACGGGCATTTGCGCACGCACCACGGCAGGTGCACGTAGAGCGACAGCGGTGGCGGCACCAGCGCCGGGGTGTCGGCGTGCGCGGATGGATCCGGGCAGGCGGTGCCGGGCGGATGCTGGCAATGGTCGTGGGCGTGCGGCATGGCGGGCGGGAATCTGGAAACGGAGATGCGGGCGGTGCGGGCGCCGGAGGGTTCAGGGCTTGGCGCAGCGGCGCAGGGCAGTCTGCGCGCGCCGCGGTGTCCTGACTGGCCCGGTGCCTGCGCGCGGCGCGGTCACTCGGCGGGATGCGCCGCAAGATGGTCCGCCAGGCGCTGCTTGAGCTGTTGCAGGGCGAGGGCGCGGTGGCTGATGCGGTTCTTCAGCGCCAGCGGCATTTCGGCGGCGGTCTGGCCGTGGTCCGGATCCAGGAACACCGGGTCGTAGCCATGCCCGCCGGTGCCGGCACGCGCATGCGCGATGCGGCCGCGCCAGCGCCCTTCCACCAGCAGCGGTTGCGGATCCTCGGCATGCCGCAGCAGCACCAGCACGCAGTAGAAATGCGCGCCGCGCTGCGCGTCGGGGACATCGCGCAGCGCGTCCAGCAGCTTGTCGATGTTGGCCTGCGCGTTGCCGTGCTCGCCGGCGTAACGCGCCGAGTACAGCCCCGGCGCGCCATGCAGCGCGTCCACGCAGATGCCGGAGTCGTCGGCCAGCGCCGGCAGGCCGGTGACGCGGGCGGCGTGGCGCGCCTTGAGCAGCGCGTTCTCGACGAAGGTCAGGCCGGTTTCGTCGGCATCGCTGACGCCGAGCGTGGATTGCGCGATCAACTCGACCCCCACGTCGTCGAGTAAGGCGTGCAGTTCTTCGAGCTTGCCGGCGTTGCTGCTGGCCAGGACCAGTTTCATGCGATGGGCTCCAGCAGATCCCAGGTGTTGCCGTACAGATCGCGGAACACCGCGACCGTGGCGTAGGGTTCGTGGCGAGGGACTTCCAGGAATTCCACACCGGCGGCCAGCATCGCCGCATGGTCGCGCTGGAAGTCGTCGGTGTGCAGGAAGAAGCCGACGCGGCCGCCGGTCTGGTCGCCGATGCGGCTGCGCTGCGCGTCGTCGCTGGCGCGCGCCAGCAGCAGCGCCGCGCCACGCGCATCGCCGGGCCCGACCACGACCCAGCGCTTGTGGCCCTGGTCCACGTCCTCCAGCACCTGGAAGCCCAGCTTGCCGGTGTACCAGGCGATGGCCTCGTCGTAGTCGGCCACCACCAGGGTGACTAGGGCCAGGCGCCGGTTCATTGCGCCAGGGCGGCGCGCTGTGCCGCCAGCAGTTCGCCGATGCCGCGCTCGGCCAGGCCGAGCAGCGCGTCCAGTTCGTCGCGGCGGAAGGCGTGGCCCTCGGCGGTGCCCTGCAGCTCGATGAAGCCGCCGCCATCGTTCATCACCACGTTCATGTCGGTGTCGCAGTCGCTGTCCTCGGCGTAGTCCAGGTCCAGCACCGGCATGCCGCGGTACACGCCGACCGAGACCGCGGCGACCGCGCCCAGCACCACCGGCTTCTTCAGGTCGCCGCGCTTCTGCAGCCAGTTCACCGCATCCACCAGCGCCACGTAGGCGCCGGTGATGGCGGCGGTGCGGGTGCCGCCGTCGGCCTGCAGCACGTCGCAGTCCAGGGTGATGGTGCGCTCGCCCAGCGCGGTACGGTCGACGCAGGCGCGCAGCGCGCGGCCGATCAGACGCTGGATCTCCAGCGTGCGTCCGCCCTGCTTGCCGCGCGCGGCTTCGCGATCGGAACGCGAGTGGGTGGCGCGCGGCAGCATGCCGTATTCGGCGGTGACCCAGCCTTCGCCCTTGCCGCGCAGGAAGCCCGGCACGCGGTTCTCGACGCTGGCGTTGCACAGCACGCGGGTGTCGCCGAAGCTGACCAGGACCGAGCCTTCGGCATGGCGGGTGAAGGCGCGTTCGATGCGGACCGGGCGCAACTGATCGGCCGTGCGGCCGCTGGGACGGGAGAAGGACATGCAGGGGTTCCGGGAAGGGCGGGGCCGTGCGCGGCCTGTGACCGCGTCGGTGAGGCAGGAAAGGGCGCTAGGTTAACATTCGCCCCCTGTCCGCACCGGAACACCGCATGATCCGCAGCATGACCGCCTATGCCGGCGCCGAGCGCATCACTCCCTGGGGCACGCTGGGATGCGAGCTGCGCTCGGTCAACCACCGTTTCCTGGAAGTCGGCGTCCGCCTGCCAGAAGAACTGCGCGCGCTGGAGCCGCAACTGCGCGAACGCGTGGCCGCGCGGATCAGCCGCGGCAAGCTCGACCTGATGCTGCGCCTGCGCGCGCCGGAGGCAGCGCAGACCCTGGCGGTGAACGAGGCCCTGGTCGAGCAGTTGGGTGTGCTTGCGCAACGGCTGGGAGTGCGTTTCCCGCAGATGCAGGTGCAGTTCGTCGACCTGCTGCAGCTGCCCGGCGTGCTGCAGGGGCAGACGGCCGATCCGGCGGCGCTGCAGGCGCAGGCGCTGGAACTGCTGGACGAGGTGCTGGCCGAGTTCGTCGCCGCGCGCGAGCGCGAGGGCGGCAAGCTGGCCGCGGCCATCGTCGAGCGCGTCGATGCGGTGGAACGCATCGCCGGCGAGGTGCGCACGCTGATCCCCGCCATCCGCGACGGCCAGCGCGCCAAGCTGGCGGCGCGCCTGGCCGATCTGCCGCATCCGGTCGATCCCGGCCGCGCCGAGCAGGAACTGGTGCTGTGGCTGCAGAAGCTCGATGTGGACGAGGAACTGGACCGGCTCGGCAGCCATATCAAGGAACTGCGCCGCGTCCTGCGCCAGCCCGAACCGGCCGGCCGGCGCCTGGACTTCCTGCTGCAGGAGTTCAACCGCGAGGCCAACACCCTGGGCTCGAAGTCGGTGGACAGCCGCACCTCCAACGCCGCGGTGGAACTGAAGGTGCTGATCGACCAGATCCGCGAGCAGGTGCAGAACCTGGAGTAACCAGCGCGGGTTCGGTCGGCGCGGGTACGACCATCGCGCTCAGCGCAGGAAGAACTCCACCGGCACCACCACCTGCACCGCATCGCCGGACATCTCTGCCGGCGGTGGTGGCAGCGGCTCGGCGCGCCGGACCGTGGCCAGCGCTTCGGCGTCCAGCGTGTCGTGGCCGCTGCTGCGGACCAGGCGCAGGTCGCCGGCATGGCCGCCGTGGTCCACTGCGAAACCCACGTGCGCCACGCCTTCCTGCCTGCGTCGCTGCGCCGCTCGCGGATAGCGTTTGTAGCGTTGCAGGTGGCCCAGCAGTTGCGCCTGCCAGGTCACGCGCGCCTGTGGCGTGGTCCCGGCCAGCGACTGCGGCGCGGCGTAACGCTCCGCAGGTGGCGCGACGATGCCGGGTGGCGCGCTGGCCTGCGCGGCGGCCGACTCCTGCGGCGTGTCCTGTTGCGCGAGCAGCGGCGTTGGCGGCGATTGCGCTTGCGCCGGCACCGGGGCGGTCGGCACGGGGGGCGGCGTTGCGCGCGCCACCTGCGTGCGCACCACGTCGCGGCGCGCGCGTTGCGGCGGGCCGGGCGCCAGGTCGGTGGGCACGGCCGGCGGCGCGACCGGCGCCGGTGCCAGGTCCAGCAGCAGCGCCGGTGCCGACGCGGAGGGCGGCGGCACCGGCATGCGCGAGGGCCAGGCCAGCAACACGGCCAGCACCAGCGCATGCGCCGCCAGCACCAGGCCCAGGCTGAGCAGCCAGCGGCGCAGCGCCGGCGGGTGCACGTTCATCGCGCCGGCGACTCCACCGCGACAAGGGCGATCTTCAGATAGCCCGCCGCGCGCAGCGCGTCCAGCGTGCCCATCAGGTCGGCGTAGGCCACGCGGCGGTCGGCGCGCAGCAAGATGCGGCGGTCGCGGTCGCCGCCGCTGCGTCGGTCCAGCGCCGGCCGCAGCGCCTGCGCGGCGATCGGCTGCTCGTCCAGGCGCAGGCTCAGGTCCGCGCCCAGGGTCAGAAGAATCGGGTCGCGGTCGGGCGCGCCGGCCGCGGCGCCGCTGGCCGGCAGCTCGACCGGCACCTCCACCGTCGCCAGTGGTGCGGCGATCATGAACACGATCAGCAGCACCAGCATCACGTCGATCAACGGCGTCACGTTGATCGCGTGCTGTTCTTCGAGGGTGTCGTCGTCGTCGCGTGCGGTGCGGATCGCCATGGCCGGCCTCATCGCGTGGCGGCGGCGTCGGCCGCTGCCGGCGCCTCGGCGTGGAGGCGGTCCAGGTCGCGCGACACCAGTTGCTGCACACCGGCCGACAGATCGCCCAGGCGCTGGCGCAGCCCGCCCAGGCGCCGCGCGAGGTGGTTGTAGAACATCACTGCCGGAATCGCCGCGACCAGGCCCAGCGCCGTCGCCAGCAGCGCTTCGGCGATGCCTGGCGCCACCACCGCCAGGGTAGTGGTATTGGCGCGGGCGATGCCGACGAAGCTGCGCATGATGCCCCACACCGTGCCGAACAGGCCGACGAACGGTGCGGTGGCGCCGATGCTGGCAAGCAGCCCGATGCCCTGGCGCCACTGTCGCGCGTGGTCCAGTTCCACCCGCTCCAGGCGCGAAGCCAGCCGTTCCTTGATCCCGGCCGCGTCGCGCAGGCCGCTGGACTGCTGCAGTTCAGCGCGCGCTTCCTGCAGCAGCGCGCGGGCGGCAGGCGTGTCCAAGGCCGGCTGCGCCTCGGTCTCGCGCAGCCGCTGCGAACCCCGCAGCGCCGCGCGCGCGGCCTGCAGCGCCGCGCCGGCGCGCGCCAGTTCCCGGTGCTTGGCCAGGAGCACCGTCCACGTCGCGACCGAAGCGACGACCAGGCCGATCATCACCGCCTGCACCACCAGGTCGGCATGCAGGAACATCTGCCAGGCGCTGAGGTCGGCTGGACGCGGTGCGATGGGGGAGATGGGGGCGATAGCGGTCATGGGCTGGGAGGCGGCGTGGTAGGAGGGCGGCGCGGCGGGACGGTATTCAGCGCGGTGGTGGCGCGTCGCGCGGCGCAGGGCGGGTCAGCACGAAGGCGGCGCTGGCGGCGATCAGCGCGCCGACGCCGAGCGCCAGCGTCGCGCCGGGATGCGCGCCGCAGCAGAACAGCAGATAGCCCAGCGCCATGCCGCTGGCGGCGAGCCACTTGCCGCGGCGCGTGATGGCGCCCTGCTCGCGCCACAGGCGCAGCGTCGCGCCGTAGCGCGGATGCGCCAGCAGCCAGGCGTCCAGCCGCGGCGAGGAGCGCGAAAAACAGTACGCTGCCAGGATCAGGAAAATGGTGGTCGGCATCACCGGCAGCACGGCGCCGATCAGGCCCAATGCCAGCATCAGCAGGCCCAGGCCGCACCACAGCGCGCGGCTCAGGTGCACGGTCGCCTCCACGGCGGCATCGGCCTCATCGCGGCGTCGCCGGCAGGTGCAGGTCCACGTACGCCTGCACCTGCGCGAACGCGCTGCGCGCGGCGGCGATCACCGCCTGTTCCTGCCCGGCATCGAGCGCCAGGCGGTCGAGCGCGGCGACGAACTGGCGCCAGTGCTGCGCGCGCCCGTCCTCGTGCCCGGCCAGATGGCGCGCGCCGAACTGCGCGTGCAGGCCCAGTTTCGCCGCCAGCCTGGCCAGGATCGCCGCACCCAGGTTGGAGCCTTCGGCCACGTACAGCCAGCCCAGCGCAGCGACCTGGGTGGGGTGGCCGGCGCTGCCGGGCGCGGTAGTGTGGTCGGCGGGAAGCGCAACGCCCAGGTCGTGCAGGTCGGCCACGAGCGCTGGCAGACGCCGGCGCTGCGCCAGGTCCGGCACCACGCTGGCCAGCACCGGGTTGGCGTAGATGCGCTCCATGTCGCAATGGAACCGGTATTGCACCTGCAGGAAGCGCGCGTAGTTGTCGCGCGAGGCGAACGGTTGCGCGGCCATGATGCGCCGGTCCAGCCGGGTATGCGCCTGCGCGGTGGCGGCCTTCAGGCGCTGCGCGCGGCTCGGCGCGGGGGAGGGGGCGATAACGGGTGGCGACGGCGTGTGCGTCACAGGGCGCGCTCCAGTTTCAGGTTGATGGTGTTGCGCTCGTAGCCGTACAGCCAGTCGACGTTGCTGCGCACGCGGTTGTGGCGCAGCGTCAGCAGCGGCACGAAGCCGCCGGCCGCCAGGCGCGGCGCGCGCAGCACCAGGGTGTAGGTGCGCTCGGCATCGTGGCGGCGTGCGCGCAGGACCGCGCTGTAGGCGCCGTAGTCGCGCAGCCGGTAGGAGGCGAACACGGTGGCGTCGATGCCTCCCGGCCATTGCCGCGAACCGCCCAGGCGGACGCCGCGCTGCAGGTACGCCTCGGTGTCCTGCACGGCGGCAGTGTCGCTGGCGTCGACCCCGGCGAACACGGTCCAGCGCGCATCCAGGCTGCGGAAATAGGTGGCCGAGGCGCTGCGCATGATCGCGTCGTAGTTGGCGGCGTAAGCGCGGCGGCGGTAGCGCATGTCCTTCCAGTCGCCTTCCAGCTTGACCAGCGACCGCGGCGACAGGCTCCAACTCCATTCCGCATGCACGCCCCAGGCGCCATACAGCGCCTGGTTGCCCAGCGCGTAGTAATCGAACGAGGGCGCCAGCGCCAGGCTGTGGCGGCCGCTGCGATAGCTGTAACCGGCCTGGGTCAGCGCGGTGAGTTCGTTGTAGGCGCCGTTGTCGCGATAGCTCTGGCCGAACAGCAGCGTGCGCAGGTACAGCCCATGGTGACCGCGCAGCGGCAGGCGCCGTTCGGCGCTGGCATCGTAGTCGGCGCCGAAGGCGACGATCGCCGTGGGCGTGCTGCGGCTGAAGTAGCAGCGCCCTTCCAGCGGCAGCAGGCAGATGGAACTGGCCGAGGTGCGATTGACGTTGTCGCT
The DNA here is from genome assembly GCF_009192935.1 of Xanthomonas sp. LMG 12461. Taxonomy (NCBI): domain Bacteria; kingdom Pseudomonadati; phylum Pseudomonadota; class Gammaproteobacteria; order Lysobacterales; family Lysobacteraceae; genus Xanthomonas; species Xanthomonas sp. LMG 12461. Next base: position 111,175 of record NZ_NQYT01000061.1, on the reverse strand, counting down.
CCAGGCCGGTCCCAGCGCGAAGGTGCCGTTCCAGTCGCGCCGGTTGGCCAAGGCCTGGCGGAAGCCGGCGATGGTGTTGCGCACGCCCTCGGTCCTGGGATCGCCAGCGTCGATCGAGGCGGCAATGGCTGCGAACGCCTGTTCGGCCTCGCGGTCCTGCTGGTCCTCGAACAGCACCCGCGCCAGTTCCAGACGCCCGGGCAGGAAGTCCGGCTGCAACGTCAGCAGCGCGCGGTACTCCCGCTCGGCGTCGCCGTAGCGGCCGCGGTTGCGCGCCACCGCGCCCTGCGCGTAATGCACCAGCAGCGGGTCGCGCTCGGGCAGGGTCAGGTATTCGGCGAGGAACCGCTGCACGGCCGGCCATTGTTTGTTCTGAAGCGACAGGTACAGCGCGCGGCCGACGTCGTTGGCGGTCGGCGCGACGACGTAGGACATGCCGTCGACGACGATGCTCGGTCGCTCGCCGGTGGCCGGCTCCTGCACCAGCGCGCGTTCGCGTTCGAGCGCCTGGCCCTGGTCGCGCTGTTCGAGCAGGCGTCGGGTATCGTCCTGCGCCTGCGCCATCGCGCACGGCGCGGCCGCCAGCCACGCGAGGCAGGCCGTCAGTGCGACAAGCGTGCGTGCGCGCCGTCGGCGCGCGGAAGAAATGCAAGGCATCGAGCAACCGGTGCGAAAGCGGAGCAGGACTGGCATGGTCGTGGCTGGTCCTGCCCGGGTACGGATCGAAAGGCGCGGACGTGCCGCGCAGACGGATTACTGCTTGGCGCCGCCGAAGGCGGTGTCGTACTTCACCCCGGCAAAGTCGGCGATGCCGGCCAGCGCGGCCTGGTTGGCGTAGAACTGGCCGGACACCGCGCCGTTGGCCGCGACCACGCTGCCGGACTGGCGGGCGATGGCGTTGCTGCCGGAGATGCTGGCGTTGCTGTTGATGCTGGCCGTGCCGATGTTGACCGCGAAGCCGGCGTTGTTCTGGATCGAGCCGGTCAGGCGGCCGGTGCCGAAGTTGGCGGTGAAGGTGCCGGTCAACTGGTTGCCGGCGCTGTAGTCGTTGATGCCGACCATGCTGTAGGTGGCGGTGCCGGCGCTGGGCACGCTGCTGTCCGGCTTGTCGCCGACGAAGTACACCGTGTGCGTGTTCAGGCCATCGGCGTTGTCCTTGCGCGAGTACCACTCGCCGAACCACACGTCCTGGCTGCCGACCTGGGAGAAGGCGAACACGCCGAGGTTGTCGTGGCTGCTCGGTGCGCCGCTGTACGGGAAGTTCAGCACCTTGACCGAGCCGACGCCGCCGTACATCGAGAGCCCCTTGAAGTCCACCGGCTTGTCCAGGCCGGTCGAGTTCACCGCGATGCCGGCCTGGCCGGCACGGTGCGGGCCGCCGTTGACGGTGGATTCGCCGACCTTGACGTAGCTTTCGTTGCTCGACTTGCCCAGGAACGGGGCTGCGTGCGCGCTGCCCAGTACGCTGGCGATGGCCAGGCCCAGCAGTGCGGCGTGAGGACGTTTCATGTTCATGCGATGGATCCTTCTGGTTGGTTTGGAACGAGGAAGGACGTCCGTGTCCGGTTCGAATCACACTCCTTGAACGGCGTGCGGGAGATCAGAATCTCCCGGTCATGCTGAGTTTCAGCGTGCGTCCGGGGGCGGCCACCGTGGAGCGGGTGGCCGGGTCGACGTAGTAGCGATCGGTGAGGTTGGTCGCGCCCAGTTCGATGCTCAGGTTCTTGCGCAGCGCATAGCGGGCGTAGGCGTCCAGCAGCAGCGTGGTGCCCCAGGAGAACGGCACGTTGAAGGTGTAGACCAGGCGGCCGTCGCCGCCTTGCACGGAGTTCTCGCGGAACCATTCCAGATCCGGATTGCGATACTGCCGGTAGTAGGTCAGGCGGCTGCCCAGCTCCAGGCGCCGCTGCAACAGGCGCGTGCCCAGCGACCAACTCGCCGACAGCTTCGGCGTGCTCTGGGTGAGCAGGTAGCCGCCGACGAAGCCGTAGTCCACGCAGGTCGGCACGATCCGGCCGCTGCCGATGACATAGCCGTTGTTGCTGGACAGCAGCGCTGCCGTGGTCTCGTCGCAGACTTCGTTCTTCAGCGTGTAGTTAACCCCCAGATCGGTGAACAGGCGGCCGTCGTCGTAGCGGCCCTGCAGCTCCAGGCCGCGGATGGTCTGCTTGTCGATGTTGTCGAACTTGAACTGCGCGTCGCGTTCGATCACGTCGCGGGTCTTGCTGGCGTAGTAGGCCAGCTTGACGTCGGCGGTGGTGTCCGCGCCGAGCAGCGCGCCCAGGTCTTGGACGTAGGCCAGTTCCCAGGTGTGGGCGTGTTCGGGTTTCAGGTCCCAGGGATTGAGCGAGGCGGAGAACGCAACCGTGCTCTCGAACATGCTCGGGAAGCGCAAGGTCTCGCTGTAGCGCAGATACGCCCTGCTGACATCGCTGAAATCCAGCGTCGCCGAGAAGAACGGCATCCAGCCGTGGTCCTTGCGGCGGCGCGCCCTGGCGTCGCCAGTGCTGACGACGGGGCTGGCCAGGCACGTCTGCCCGAGTGTGCCGGGCAGCGCATCCAGCGATCCGTTTAGGCAGGCATTGCCGGCCTTGGTGTAGCGGCCATGCGCATCGGCCTGCCATGGCGCCTTGTGCTGCACGTCGTACTGGGTCGGCACGTTCTGCAGCAGGTCGGCGGCGATGGCGTCGTACTCCTCCTGGGTGATGATCTCCAGGTCCAGCAGTTCGCGATTGCCGGCAAGCTGGTCGGCGATCAACGCCTCGCGCTCGGCCTGGGTGTAGGTCTGGGTGGTGCGATAGCTGATCTCGTAGCCGTCGACCAGCGACTGTCGCAGTTGCCCGGCGTGCGCGGCCAGGAAGTCGTCGAACGCCCAGTACGTGGCGTAGCGCGCGCCGGCGCTCAGCGCCAGCCGCTCGAGCGGCCGCCATTCCACGTTGAAGTAGGCCTGCCGTTCCTGGCGCCGGCCCGCGCGCGGATACATGCGCCAGCCATCGCTGACGCCGAAATAGGCGTCGTCCGAGCGCAGGCGCTCGTGCTGCACGCTGCCGCCGACGCTCAGATCGAGGCCATCGGCCAGGCGGACGCGGTTGCTCGCGGTGAGCCCGGTGCGGTCGTTGCGCGCATTGGCCAGGGCCGTGTTCCTGAGCAGCGGGTTGTCAGGCCCTTGCGCATAGTTGGGGAAGCCGCCGGCGGTGTAGGTGGCGCTGGCGGTGTCGGTGCGCCACAGCGTGGCGTCGAGGTCGAGCCAGCGGCTGTCGGCCGGGTGCCAGGTGTAGCGCAGGTTCCAGGCCTGCGCATCGACCCGGCTCAGCGGCCACTGGATCGCAGCGCGGTTCGCCGATTCGATGATCCGCGAAGGCATCACCTCGCCGTAGTGCGAGAGGCTGTCGCGATAGCCCAGTTGCAGCGCCTGCGCCTCGCTTGGCCGCCAGCCGAGCTTGAACAGCCACGATTCCATCTGGCTGGAGGTATTGGCGACCTCGTCGCCGGGCCGCCAGTAGTTGGCCATCGACAGGATGTAGTCGTCGGCGGAGGAGCCGCGCGAGCGGCTGTAGTAGCCGGCGCCGTGCCTGCCGGCATAGTAGTTGCCGCGGTCGCGATAGGCGTAGGCGGCGAACAGGTCCACGGAGTCGGCGGGGCGCCAGCCCAGCGCCAGACGGTAGGCGAGGTCCTCTCCGGAGAACACGTTGTCGCCGCCACCGCCATGGCGCGGCTGCACCTGCAGGGTGCGATCCTCGTAGGGTGCGTTCGGCGCGTTCTGCGGGAAGCCGGTCACCGTGCGGTAGTCCTGGCCGGTGTGCAGCCGCGGCAGCCGCGGCGCCACCGCGTTGCTGCTGCCTTCCACACGCACTTCGCCGCCGATGCGCTGACCGGTCTCGAGCACGTCGTCCACGTCCAGGGTGTCGATCACCATCGCGCCACCGATACCGGTGGCGACGTTGCGGGTCAGCGACGGTCCCTTGAGGATCTGGATGCCGCCGATCAGCAGCGGATCGATGTAGTTGCGATTGCTGGCGCCGTTGTATCCGCGCCACACGGTCAGCGCCTGCTCGGTACCGTCGATGCTCACCGGCACCCGGCCCGGCCCCTGGATGCCGCGGATGTTGAGATCCAGCGCGCCGCTGTTGCGCGCATCGCCGCTGAACACGCCGGCGACGCCGTTGACCAGATCAGACGGCGTGGCGCCCTTGTAGCGTTCCACCTCGGTGCGACCGATGTACGCGCTGGACAGGTCCAGGTCGTACACCGCGTCGCGGCCGCGCTGGTCGCGAACGTCGCCGCCGGCGCTGCGGTCGTCGCCGGCCACGCGCAGCGTATCGGTGACGATCGCCCCGGCGGGTGCCGCGGCGCGCTCCAGCGTCATCGCCCGAGTGCCGGTGCGCCGTGCGACCAGGCCGCTGCCCTGCAGCAGGCGTTGCAGCGCCTGTTCGGCGCTGTAGTCGCCTTTCACCGCGGGGGCGTTCGCTCCATCTGCGATCTGGCCGGCGTACAGCACCTGCAGGCCGGTCTGCGCGGAGAGTTTCAGCAACGCCTGCGGCAGCGGCTGCGCCTCCAGATCGATCGCATGGCGGACCGACGCCGCCGTGCTGCCGGGCGCGCGCGGCACCTGGGCCAGGGCTCCGGCGCTGAGCAACATCAGGGTGAGGGTACTGCTGAGCAGGGCGAGACGCGGCGCGGGACGGGGGCGGGCGGTGGAGCGGTGGATGGGCATACGGTCGCTGGGCAGGAAGATGTTTAATGAGAACGAAACGCATTACGTTCTTTCCTGCTTAGACGGGCTCGTCCCGGCCGATCCCCCAGCCGCGACGGCCTGGTCTTGTCCTCTGCCCGGTCTTGTTTATCTCGAGTTCATGTTCTGTGCGCCGGCGGCAGTGGCCGCCTCCCGCGTACGTCGGTGCACGAGGGTGACCACTCCCAGGTCGAGCGCCTCCAGGTTGAGGCTGTCGAGCAAGGTACGCAGCGCGCGCTCGGGGTCGGCGACGTCCAGCGATCCGGAGACCGGCAATGCGCGCAGGCGCGCATCGCGCACCAGGACGCGGTCGTGTCGGTAGCGCGAGAGCTCTTCCAGCACCTGCGCCAGCGGCGTGGCGTCGAACAGCAGTTGCCTGCGTTGCCAGGCGCCGACCGCCAGCGGGTCGAGCGGCGCGAGCCGATGCACCCGGTCGCCGCTCAGGCGCGCGCGCTGGCCGGCGCGCAGCACGGCAGTGCTGCCGCCGTCCGGCGCGCGCACGGCGACACGGCCGTCGATCACGGCGACCTCGGCGGTGCGACCCTGCAGGCGCACATCGAAACGCGTGCCGAGCACCCGGGCGCTGCCGCCGGCGCTGTCGACCACGAACGGACGCCGTGGATCGTGCGTCACCTGCAGCAACGCTTCGCCGCGCAACAGCTGGACCGAGCGCAGGTGTGCCTGCATGTCCACGGCGATGGCGCTATCGGTGTTGAGCGTGACCACGCTGCCGTCGCGCAGATGCACGATGCGCACCTCGCCGACCCGGGTGAAGGCATCGCTGCGCAGTCGGTCCAGGCCGCCCCCGCCAATCCAGGCGCTGCCGCCGATCGCCAGCGCCAGCGTGGCGGCCGCGGCGTAGACCGGCCGCCGGGTTCGCCGCCGCCGCAGGGGGGATGCCGGCGCGCGCGGCGCGACGGCAGCGGCAGAGACGGGCGGGGCGAGGTCGATGCCCAGTTCGTCGCCGATGGCCGCGGCTGGGGCGTGCAGCACGCCGAGCAGCGCGCGTGCCTCGGCCATCGCCTGCGCATGCAGCGCCGGCGCCAGCGCCAGCCACGCGGCATGGGCGCGCCAGGTGGCGTCATCGGCATCCGGGTCCAGGCGCAAGGTCCAGTGCACCGCCTGTTCGAACACGCTGTCATCGAGCAGGCTGTCATCGGGTGAGTGAGGGGCGGTCATCGGTTGCCTATCCGTCAAGGAATGGGTCGGGCATCAGCGCAGACGGATGCCGGGCTATGTACGGGACGACGGGTCGACAGCGCCGGTTCCCCCGGCGGTGCCGTCAAATCTCGCGGCCGGCCTCGCGCAAGCGGCGTCGGCAATGGGTCACGGCCACGGCGATGTGTTTTTCGACCGTGCGCGGGGAGATGTCCAGATGCGCTGCGATCTGCGCGGTGCTCATGTTGCGGCCGCGGAACAGCACGAAGACGCGCCGTGCCTGCGGCGGCAGGTCGCGGATCGCCTGCAGCAGCACGGCGTACTCCTGCCGGCTCAGCGCGCTCTGGTAGGGCGAGGGCGCCGGACTGGGCACCTCGTGGCTGGTGTCGTTGGCGGCAAGGAAGCGGCTGCGCGATGCGGTCACGCGGCCGTGGTCGTTGGCGACGTTATCGATCACCGTGCGCAGGTAGCGTCCCGGGTCGCGCACAGCCTCGGCGCCCCCGGTGCCGGTGCCGGCGCCGCGCGTGGCCAGGCGGATCCAGGCATCGTGCACCAGATCGCCGGCCGCCCCCGCGTACTTGCGCGCGGCGTAGCGCTGCAGCTCCTCGTACTGGCGTTCCAGCGCCTCCACCAGCGGTGCAGGGCCGGGCGGGGGAGAGGAAAGGGGCATGGCATCCATCCCGGAAACCGTGTGGAAGACCGGCAGTCTAGTGCGGGTGATAGTCATTCTCAATTGCGGCGATATTGTGCCGCCTGTCGGCGCCGGCGCGCGCAGCGCGCCGGCCGAGACCGGTCGCCCTTGGAAATCGCTTGTGCATCATGCGCTTGCCGCCCCGTTGCGGAGGCGGCCGGCGCGCCAGTGTCAGGTGCGACATGCGCGCCGGCTTGCGGTCGCGGCTGGGACTGGTATCGTGCGCCGCCCGACCGTCGACGCCGAGACCCGAGCGATGCGTGGCACTCTCTACATCGTGGCGGCCCCCTCCGGCGCCGGCAAGAGCAGCATCGTCAACGCCACCCTGGCGCGCGATCCGCAGATCGCGCTGTCGATCTCGTTCACCTCGCGCGCGCCGCGGCCGGGCGAACGCCATGCCGAGCACTACCATTTCGTCTCCGCCGACGCGTTCCAGGGCATGATCGATGCGGGCGACTTCTTCGAGTACGCCCGCGTGCACGGCGACTGGAAAGGCACCGCGCGGCAGTCGGTGGAGCCGCAGCTGGCCGCCGGCCACGACGTGCTGCTGGAGATCGACTGGCAGGGCGCGCGCCAGGTGCGGGCCAAGGTGCCGGATGCGGTCAGCGTGTTCATCCTGCCGCCGTCGCGCGAGGCCCTGGAGCAGCGCATGCGCAAGCGCGGCCAGGACAGCGAGGCGGTGATCGCGCAGCGGCTGGCCGCCGCGCGCGAGGAGATGTCGCACTACGCCGACTTCGACTACGTGATCGTCAACGAGCATTTCGACACCGCGGTGGACGAGATGTGCGCGATCTTCGTCGCCAGCCGCCTGCGCCGGCCGCAGCAGCAGCAGCGCCATGCCGCGCTGATCGACACCCTCCTGCAGGAACAGCCAACTGGCTGATTCCAAAGGGAACTGAATGGGGTGGGGTTGATCTCGGGCGGTTGCCGCCCTACAATCCCCGCCCTTTCCCTCATTCGAACGCGTGGCCGCCGCCGGCCCGCCGGGAGCCCGCATGGCCCGCATCACCGTAGAAGATTGCCTGGAAGTCGTTAACAACCGTTTCGAACTGGTCATGATGGCGTCCAAGCGCGCCCGCCAGCTCGCCAACGGCGTGCAGGCCACCCTCGACAACACCGAGTCGGCCGACAAGCCGACCGTGCTGGCGCTGCGCGAGATCGCCGCGCGCAAGATCGACAACGCGCTGATCGACGAGGTCGAGAAGGCCGAGCGCGAGCGCGCCGAGCGCGAAGCCCTGGAATGGGCCGCGGCCGAAGTGGTGGCCGACGAGGACATGTCCAAGAACGACGACTGATCGCGTCCCGCGTCGCGATCGTCCTGCGAACAGCCCGCATCCGCGGGCTGTTTCGTTTTGCGGGTTTGCCGTCCACGCGCCGCTGGCATAGTCTTTCCGCATGAACCCAGGCCCTTCTGCCCAGGTCGCCCACGCCGCGCCATCGTCGGCCGACGAGGCGGTCCCCGACTACGTCCTGCAGCTCGAACGCAGCGCCAGCTATCTGCCGCCCGAGCAGATCCCGCTGCTGCGCCGCGCCTGGGAGGTCGGTGCGGCCGCGCACGCGGGGCAGACCCGCAAGTCCGGCGAGCCCTACATCACCCATCCGGTGGCAGTGGCCGGGGTGCTGGCCGAGCTGGGCCTGGACGTGGAAGCGCTGATCGCGGCGATCCTGCACGACACCATCGAAGACACGCCGCTGACCCGCGCCGAGCTGGCCGCCGAGTTCGGCGAGGCGGTGGCGGAACTGGTCGACGGCGTCACCAAGCTGGACAAGCTCAAGTTCCGCGACCGCCAGGAAGCGGCCGCCGAGAGCTTCCGCAAGATGCTGCTGGCGATGTCGCGCGACCTGCGCGTGATCATGATCAAGCTCGCCGACCGCCTGCACAACATGCGCACGCTGGGCGCGCAGAGCGCCGAGGCGCGCAGCCGCATCGCCCGCGAGACCCTGGAGATCTACGCGCCGATCGCCCAGCGCCTGGGCATGAGCCTGATGAAGTCCGAGCTGCAGAACCTCGGCTTCCGCGCGCTGCATCCGTGGCGCCACGCGATCATCGAAAAGCACATCCGCAGCCAGCCGGTGGTGCGCCGCGAGTCGATGGCGCAGGTGGAAGTGCAGTTGTCGCAGCGTCTGGCCAAGGAAGGGCTGGAGCACCGGCTGGTGAGCCGGATCAAGACCCCGTGGAGCATCTACAACAAGATGCGCGACGAGAACAAATCCTTCGACCAGGTGATGGACGTGTTCGGCTTCCGCCTGGTGGTGCGCGGCGTGCCCGACTGCTACCACGCCCTCGGCGCGGTGCATGCCACCTTCAAGCCGCTGGACGCCCGCTTCCGCGACTTCATCGCCATTCCCAAGGCCAACGGCTACCAGTCGCTGCACACGGTGCTGTTCGGGCCTTACGGCTCGCCGATCGAGGTGCAGATCCGCACCGAGGAAATGGACCTGATCGCCGAACGCGGCGTCGCCGCGCACTGGACCTACAAGTTCGGTGGCGACTCGCCCAACAGCGCGCAGAGCCGCGCGCATGCGTGGATCGTCGAGCTGATCGAATCGCAGCGCGCCGCCGGCTCGTCGCTGGAGTTCCTGGACAACGTCAAGGTCGACCTGTTCCCGGACGAGGTCTACCTGTTCACGCCCAAGGGCAAGATCCTGGCGCTGCCGCGCAATTCCACCGCGCTGGACTTCGCCTATGCGGTGCACACCGACGTCGGCAACCGCGCGGTGGCCTCGCGCGTGGACAAGAAGCTGGTGCCGCTGCGCACCAAGCTGGTCAGCGGACAGACGGTGGAAGTGATCACCGCGCGCTCGGCCACGCCCAAGCCGCAGTGGCTGGAGTTCGTGGTCAGCAGCAAGGCGCGCACCGCGATCCGCCACCAGCTCAAGCAGCTCGAACACGAGGACGCGGTGCAGCTCGGCCATCGCATGCTCGATCGCGCGCTAGAGGCGATGGACAGCTCGCTGGAGCGGCTGCCCAAGGGGCGCCTGGATTCGTTCCTCAGCGAGCACCGCTACCCGCGCCTGGAGGCGCTGCTGGCCGACGTGGCGCTGGGCAACTGGATGCCCAACCAGGCCGCGCAGGCGCTGATGGCGTATGCCGAACTGCGCGGCGGCGGGCACTCCAAGCACTCGCAGGAAAAGATCCTGATCAACGGCACCGAGCGCGGCGTGGTCAGCTTCGCCAATTGCTGCCAGCCGATTCCCGGCGACGAGATCATGGGCTACCACACCGCCGGCAAGGGCATCGTGGTGCATCGTCTGGACTGTCCGAACCTGGCCGAACTGCGCAAGTCGCCCGAGCGCTGGGTGCCGATCGGCTGGGATACCAGCGTCATCGGCGACTACGACACCGCGCTGGTGGTGGACGTGGAGAACCGCACCGGCGTGCTCGCGCAACTGGCGGCGGCGATCGCGCAGAGCCAGTCCAACATCGAGCGCGTCGACTACCTGGACCGTGACTTCAACGCCGCGGTGCTGCGCTTCAACATCCAGGTGCGCGACCGCAACCACCTGGCCGAGGTGATGCGCCGGCTGCGGCGCTTGAATGCGGTGCAGAGCGTGCGCCGCCAGTAGGCGGTGCCGGGCGGAATGGGTCGGGAGTTCTTGTGGGAGGGACTTCAGTCCCGACGCGTGATGGTGTCGGGCGGCTTTCTGCTTCCCTCGTCGCGGCTGAAGCCGCTCCCACAAGGAATGGGTAGGGGCTTCGTGCCAGTGCCCGTGATCGGGCATCGTCCGCGCCGCCTGCCAACGCGGCTGCATGACAGTCGACGCCTGCGAAAAACGCTTGGTCGCGATCCTGTCACGGTCATGCTCCCAAATCCCCAATCCCCAACCACGCACGCCAGCTAAACTAGGCGGACATTCTTCCAACGGAGTCGCCATGTCCCGCCAGATCATCCATACCGACCGTGCACCGGCCGCGATCGGCCCGTATTCGCAGGCCGTGCGCGCCGGCAACACCGTGTACTTCTCCGGGCAGATCCCGCTGGATCCGGCCACCGGCGAGATCGTCGCCGGCGACATCGCCGCGCAGGCGCGCCGCGCGTTCGACAACCTGCAGGCGGTGGCCGAGGCGGCCGGCGGCTCGCTGGACCGCATCGTGCGCCTGGGGCTGTACCTCACCGACCTGGCGCAGTTCGCGCAGGTCAACGCGGTCATGCAGGACTACTTCCAGGCGCCGTTCCCCGCGCGCTCCACCATCGAAGTCTCGGCGCTGCCCAAGGGCGCGGGCTTCGAAGTGGACGCGGTGATGGTGCTGGACTGATCCCCCGCCGTGCCGCGCGTGCAGGTTCCGGCGCCGGCGCTGTCGGCGGCAGGCGAGGCGCCGCTGACCACGCTGCCCGGCGTCGGTCCCAAGCTGGCGGAGAAATTCGCCGCGCGCGGCCTGTCCACTCTGCAGGACCTGTGGCTGCACCTGCCGCTGCGCTATGAGGACCGCACCCGCCTGACCACGGTGGCGGCGCTGCAGCCGGGCGTGCCCGCCCAGATCGAGGGGCGGGTGCAGGCGGTGGATCGCGGCTTCCGCTACCGGCCGATGCTGCGCGTGGCGGTCGCCGACGAGTCGCGTGGCACCCTGGTGCTGCGCTTTTTCCAGTTCCGTGCCGCGCAGGCGGCGCAGTTCGCGGTCGGCGCGCGCTTGCGCGCCTTCGGCACGCCCAAGCCGGGCCAGCACGGGCTGGAGTTCGTGCATCCCAGCTACCAGTTCCTCGGCGAGGGCGACGATGCGGCGCTGGGCGATCGCCTGGATCCGGTGTACCCGGCGGTGGAGGGTGTCGGCCCGGCGACCGTGCGCCGGCTGATCGGCCAGGCGCTGGACCGGCTGCCGGAGGAGGCGGCACTGGAACTGCTGCCGGCGTCGCTGCTGAGCGAACTTGGCCTGCCGTCGCTGCGCAGTGCGTTGCTGGTCGCGCACCGGCCGCCGCCGCAGGCCGACCTGGCCGCGCTCGCCGCCGGCCTGCATCCGGCGCAGCAGCGCCTGGCGCTGGAGGAACTGCTCGCGCATCACCTGAGCCTGCGCCGCCAGCGCATCGCCATGCAGTGCCAGCCGGCGCCGTCGCTGCGCGGCCGCGGGCTGCTGGCCAAGCGCCTGCAGCAGTCGCTGCCGTTCCAACTGACCGGCGCACAGCAACGCGTGTTCGCGCAGATCCGCACCGACCTGGAGCGGCCGGCGCCGATGCTGCGGCTGGTGCAGGGCGACGTCGGCAGCGGCAAGACCGTGGTCGCCGCGCTGGCGGCGATGCTGGCGGTGGACAAGCGCAAGCAGGCGGCGCTGGCCGCGCCCACCGAACTGCTTGCCGAACAGCATCTGGCCAACCTGCGCGGCTGGCTGGAGCCTCTGGGCGTGCGCGTGGCCTGGCTGGCCGGCAAGGTCACCGGAAAGGCGCGCAGCGCGACCCTGGCGCAGATCGCCTCGGGCGAGGCGCAGGTGGTGGTCGGCACGCACGCGCTGATGCAGGAGGCGGTGCGCTTCCACGACCTGGCCCTGGCCATCGTCGACGAGCAGCACCGCTTCGGCGTGCACCAGCGCCTGGCGCTGCGCGACAAGGGCGCTTCCGGCGCAGGCGTGCCGCATCAACTGGTGATGACCGCCACGCCGATCCCGCGCACCCTGGCGATGGCCGCCTATGCCGATCTGGACGTCTCCTCGATCGACGAACTGCCGCCGGGGCGCACGCCGGTGCAGACCATCGTGCTCAACGCCGAGCGCCGTCCCGAGCTGGTGCAGCGCATCCGTGTGGCCTGCGCCGAAGGCCGCCAGGCCTACTGGGTCTGCACCCTGATCGAAGAGGCCGAGGACAACGAGAAATCCGCGCTGGGTGGTGCCGGCAACCGGCTCGAGGCCAGCGCCGCGCAGGCCACCTTCGAAGCGTTGTCGGCGCAGTTGCCGGAACTGCGCGTGGGCCTGGTCCACGGACGCATGAAGCCGGCGGAGAAGCAGGCGGCGATGCGCGCGTTCAAGCAGGGCGAGATCGACCTGCTGGTCGCCACCACCGTCATCGAGGTCGGCGTGGACGTGCCCAACGCCTCGCTGATGATCATCGAGAACGCCGAGCGCCTGGGCCTGGCGCAGCTGCACCAGTTGCGCGGGCGGGTCGGGCGCGGCGCGGCGGCGTCGAGCTGCGTGCTCATGTACCAGGCGCCGCTGTCGGCGATGGCGCGGCAGCGCCTGGAAACCATGCGCCAGACCAACGACGGCTTCGTCATCGCCGAGAAGGATCTGGAACTGCGCGGTCCCGGCGAACTGCTCGGCACCCGCCAGACCGGCCTGGCCGCGTTCCGCGTGGCCGACCTGGCCCGCGACGCCGGCCTGCTGCCGCGCGTGCACGCGCTGGCCGACCGGCTGCTGGAGGAAGCGCCGGTCCTGGCCGACCGCATCGTCGCGCGCTGGGTCGGTGGGGCGGTGCGGTTCGCCGGGGCGTGAGAGGCCGGGATTCGGCATTGGGGATGACCAGTCATTCGGCTGTTGAAAGCGGGGATTCGTAAAGCGACCGGCCCGGCTGCCCCCGCGAATCCCCACTCCCCACTCCTTCCCATGCCTGCGCCGCAGTGCCAGACTCGGCGGCCGAATGGACGAGCGAAGCGACGCATGAGCGACAAGATTCCCCTGTTGATCGATACCGACCCCGGCGTGGACGATGCGCTGGCGCTGCTGATGGCCTTCGCCGATCCGCGCCACGAGGTGGTCGGGCTGACCATCGCCGCCGGCAACGTCGGGCTGCGCCACACCGTGCGCAATGCGCTGAAGCTGTGCGAGGTGGCCGGGCGCGAGGATGTGCCGGTGTTCGCCGGCTGCGCCGATCCGCTGCTGCACCCGTCGGTGGACGCCGGGCACGTGCACGGTCAGGACGGTTTCGGCGACGTCGACCTGCCGCCGGCCGCGCGCGGCGCCGAGGCCGAGCATGCCGCGCTGGCGATCCTGCGCCTGTCGCACCAGTACGCAGGGCGCCTGCTGCTGGTCGCGCTGGGACCGCTGACCAATATCGCGCTGGCGCTGAAGCTGGACCCGACCCTGCCGCAGCGCGTCGGCCGCTTCCTGGTGATGGGCGGGGCGATCACCTGCCACGGCAACATCACCCCGGCCGCCGAGTTCAACATCGCCTTCGACCCGGAAGCCGCGCACATCGTGTTCAAGGCGTTCCCGCACATCGAGGTCGCCGACTGGGAGGCGACCGTGGCGCACGGCCTGCCGCACCGCGAGGTCGAGCAGTGGCTGGCGGTGGATGCGCCCAAGGCGCGCTTCTACGAACTGATCTCGCGCAAGACCCGGCTGTGGTCGGAAGACGCACGCGGCGAGCACTGGTACGCCGCCGACGCGCTGGCGATGGCCTGGGCGCTGCAGCCCGACGGCGCCGAGGAGGTGCAGTCGCGACCGATGCAGATCGAGCTGTCCGGGGTGCATACCCGCGGCGCCACCCTGGTCGACTGGAATCGCCAGCTGGGCCTGCCGGACAACGCGACCATGCTCATCCGCTATGACCACGCCCGCTTCCTGGGCCTGGCCCGCACGGCGGTCGACGCCGGCTGAGCCTGCCGATCCCGCCCGGTTACGGGCGGGACCCCAGTGGTAGAGCAGTCGCGAGCCGTCACCTCACTTGCCACCACGTAAACGTTGCGTGGAGGGCGGCAGGGCTGTTATAGTTTCCCTCTTGTCCAGCAGCCACCTACGGTGCGAGCCCATGAAGGCCGACATCCATCCCCAGTACCGCGACGTCGTGTTCCACGATGTCACCTCCGATTTCAAGATCCTGACCCGTTCGACCATGTCCTCGAAAGAGACGGTCAAGTGGGAGGACGGCGAAGAGTATCCGCTGATCAAGGTCGAAATCTCCTCGGCTTCGCACCCGTTCTACACGGGCAAGCACAAGGTCATCGACACCAGCGGCCGCATCGACAAGTTCCAGAAGCGCTACGCGCGCTGATCGGAACCGTCGAACGGATGTAAAGCGACGGCCGCTTGCGCGGCCGTTTTGCTATCCGCCACATCCTGTCTTCCCGGCGTTGACGCGCCGGTGTCATCCTTCCGTGAAAGTGCGGCGAGGATGCAACGCTGTGTCGCTTTCCTGCCGCCATCGTGCAACGTGGGTGGTGAGCGACGACGCAAATGCTGCTGTGCGATAATGGCGCGATCCGTGGCGATTGCCGTGGACTTCCTTCACGCGTCTGTTCGCAACGTAATCGGACAGGCGCCTTCCATCGAGGAGCGCACACTGTGTCCGATCTTGATCAGGTCACGTTGAACGCCGGCGACAAGTCGGTCGTTCTTCCGGTACTCAAGCCCACCCTGGGCAACGATTGCGTCGACATTTCCAAGTTGACCAAGGAGACCGGTCTCTTCACCTACGACTCGGGCTTCACCGCGACCGCCAGCTGCAAGTCGGCGATCACCTACATCGACGGCGACAACGGCGTGCTGCTGTACCGCGGCTACCCGATCGAGCAGCTGGCCGAGAAGTCCAACTTCCTCGAAGTGGCCTATCTGCTGATGAACGGCGAGCTGCCCACCGCCGACGAATTCAAGAAGTTCGACCACGAAGTGACGCATCACACGATGATGCACGAGTCGCTGAAGAACTTCCTCGGCGGCTTCCGCCACGACGCGCACCCGATGGCGATGATGGCCGGTACCGTGGCCTCGCTGTCGGCGTTCTACCACGACACCCTCGACCTGAACGATCCGGAGCAGCGCCGCCTGGCCGCGATCCGCCTGATCGCCAAGGTGCCGACCATCGCCGCCGCCGCCTACCGCTACTCGATCGGCTGGCCGATTCGTTATCCGCGCAACAACCTCGGCTACGTCGAGCGCTTTCTGCACATGATGTTCGAGGTGCCGAGCGAGCAGTTGCAGATGAACCCGGTCGTGGCCAAGGCCCTGGATCTGCTGTTCATCCTGCACGCCGATCACGAGCAGAACGCCTCGACCTCGACCGTGCGTCTGGTCGGTTCCACCGGCGCCAATCCGTATGCCTCGGTCGCCGCGGGCATCACCGCGCTGTGGGGCCCGGCGCACGGCGGCGCCAACGAAGCCGTGCTGAAGATGCTGGAAGAGATCGGCACCGCCGACAACGTCGAGAGCGCCGTGGCCAAGGCCAAGGACAAGAACTCGAGCTTCCGCCTGATGGGCTTCGGCCACCGCGTGTACAAGAACTTCGACCCGCGCGCGAAGATCATCCGCGAGATGACCCACAAGGTGCTGGGCGAGCTGGGCGTCAACGACCCGCTGTTGGAAGTGGCGCTGAAGCTGGAAGAGGCCGCGCTGAAGGACGACTACTTCGTGCAGCGCAAGCTGTACCCGAACGTCGACTTCTACTCGGGCATCATCTACAAGGCGCTGAACATTCCGGTGGAGATGTTCACCGTGATGTTCGCCATTGCCCGCACCGCTGGCTGGGTCTCGCATTGGCTGGAGCAGCAGGTCGACCCGGAAATGAAGATCGGCCGTCCGCGCCAGATCTACACCGGCTACGACAAGCGCGACTACACCAGCGCCGACAAGCGCTGAGCGATCGCCGTCAAGGCTCTCCCGAACGCCCCGCCTCGCGGGGCGTTTTTCGTTTGTGGCGGGGTCGAAGCGGGGAGGCAGATTGGTAGTAGCCTGTCGTGCCCACTGCAGGCCGCGACGCGGGGCGCCAGCCAGCTGTGCGGCGCCCGCGGCATCCTGGCGCGGCGGTCCGCTCAGCCGGACTGGTAGTCGGCGATGTCCTGCTCGGTCAGCAGCTGCCGCAGTTGCGGCATCGAGGCGCGCCGCATCGGTTTTTCGTCCACCTGCGACAGCGGCGCCTGGCGCAGCGCGTCGTAGGGCAGCACGGTCAGGTCGAAGGTCAGCTCCTCGGCGGTGAACAGCCACACCGGGAAGTCCTCGCTGCGCTCGCGGTCCAGGCGCAGGCGGCGGCTGCGCAGTTCGGCCGGGATCCGGTGTTCTTCGAGAAAACGTGCCACCGCCTCGGTGTCGTCGCTGTGCAGGTGCAACTGCACCGGACTGTTGGCGTCGGCGGTACCGTCGTGCACCGGTCCGGCCAGGCGTGGCGCGAAGGCGTGCAGGAAGTCCATCGCGCGCAGCGCCGCCTCGCGGCGCCGGCGCAGTTCGCCGGCATGGTCGGGGCCGGCGAACAGCCGCTGGTACTCGCGCAGGGCGTCCTCGATCTCGCTGTTGCGCGGCAGCGAGGCGTCGTCGTGGATGCCGAGCCGGTCGGCGGCCTTGAGCTTGGCCTGGTGGAAATCGCGGATGCCGCCTTCGGCCATCAGCCGAGCGGCTTCATGCGCCAGCCGGCGGCGGCGTTCGTGCGTGCGGGTCCGGGCGTGTTGCCGAGCGTGGTGCATGGTGCGCCTCCCCTCAAAGCCTGCCCCGACTGTACCGCAGCCTTGCGAAATTCGGGTGTAGCAGCTGTCCCTGCCTGAGGCGGCGTCCGCCGGGCGAGGCACGCCCGGCGGGAACTGCCCCGGCGAGCGCCGGGGCGGGGGAACGCGACGCGATCAGAAGATGTCGAATGCCGCGTCGTCGGTCTTCTGGTCCTGCAGGCTTTCGTCGAACTGCTGGATGCGGTCCATGTCCTCGGTCTTGACCCATTCCGTGGCGCCGTTGAGGCTGACCTGGACCATGCCGCCCGGCGGATCGTTGCGGGCGATCGGCTGATCCTTCAGCGCGACCCGCATGTAGTCGATCCAGATCGGCAGCGCCGCCTTGCCGCCGTATTCGCGGTAGCCGAGCGAGCGGTAGTCGTCGCGACCGACCCACACGGTGGTCACGTACGGGCCGCCGAAGCCGGAGAACCAGGCGTCGCGATGGTCGTTGGTGGAGCCGGTCTTGCCGCCCACGTCCTCGCGGCCGAGCACCTTGGCGGCGGTGCCGGTGCCGCGCTGGACAACGTCGCGCATCATCGACACCAATTGATAGGCGGTGCGCTCGTCGATCGCGCGCGGCGCCACCTTGGCCTCGGGGTCGGCGGGCTTCTCGGCGGCAGCCGCCGTGGCCGCGGGCTCCGCAGGCTTGGCCGCCGGCGGCGGCGTGGCCGCGCCGAAGTTGAAGCCGTCCACCACCTGGCTGACCGGTGCGGCGTTGCCGCCGACGCTGCCGCAACTGCGGCAGGCGGTCAGCGGATGTTCCTGGAACAGGACATTGCCGTCGCGGTCGGTGACCTTGTCGATGATCCAGGTGTTGACCAGCGAGCCGCCGTTGGCGAACACGGTGTACCCGCGCGCCACCGACAGCGGGGTCAGCGAGGCGGTGCCCAGCGACATCGACAGGTTCGGCGGCAACTCGGCTTCCTGGAAGCCGAACTGGCTGATGTACTTGCGCGCGAAGTCCACGCCGATGGCGTCCAGCAGGCGCACCGAGACCAGGTTGCGCGACTGCACCAGCGCCTCGCGCAGGCGCATCGGGCCGCGGAAGCCGCCGCCGTCGTTCTGCGGCGACCAGGTCTTGCCGCGGCGGTCGCGGAACACCACCGGTGCGTCGAGCACGATCGAGGCCGGGTTGAAGCCCTTCTCGAACGAGGCCGCGTACAGGAACGGCTTGAAGCTGGAGCCTGGCTGGCGGCGCGCCTGGGTGGCGCGGTTGAACTTGTTGCCGGCGTAGCTGAAGCCGCCGACCATGGCGCGCAGCGCGCCGTTGTTGGCGTCCAGCGACACCAGCGCGGCCTGGCCGCGCGGGATCTGGGTGATCTCCCATTCGCCCGGCTTGTCGCCTTCCTGGATGCGCACCAGGTCGCCGCGCTTGAGCAGGGTGGCGGGGCTGCGCCCGGTCCAGCGGCTGGCGGCCACCGGCAGCACCAGCTCGGTCTTGTTGGCGAGCACCACGGTGGCGCTGCCGTCGCTGCCGGTGCCGGCGACGATGCTGGGCAGCATCCCGCCTTGCGCGTAGACGCCGCTCAGATGGCTGGCCAGCGCCGCCGCATCGGCGGTGGCCGGGACGTCGAAATGCTTTTCCACTCCATGCCAGCCGTGGCGGCGATCGTAGACGACCAGGCCCTGGCGCACGGCATGGTTGGCGGCGGCCTGCAGGGTCGCATCGATGCTGGTGTAGACGTGGTAGCCCTTGTCCAGCACGTCGCCGCCGAAGCGCGCGATCATTTCCTGGCGCACCAGCTCGGCCACGTACGGGGCCTCGACCTCGACCGGGCGCTCGTGCGGCGCGGCGTGCATCGGCACCGCCTTGGCCGCCTCGGCCTCGGCCGGGGTGATGAAGCCCAGCGCGGCCATGCGGCTGAGCACATAGTTGTCGCGGCGCTGCTTGGCGCGCTCGGGGTTGCTGATCGGGTTGCCGCTGGAGGGGAACTTGGGGATGCCGGCCAGCGAGGCCATCTCGTCCAGGCTCAGCTCGTTGAGCTTCTTGCCGTAGTAGTACTCGGCGGCGGCGGCGACGCCGTAGGCGCGGTTGCCGAAGAAGCTCTTGTTGAGATACAGCTCGAAGATCTCGTCCTTGGTCAGTTCGGCCTCGATCTTGCGCGCCAGCAGGATCTCCGCCAGCTTGCGGGTATAGCTGTATTCCGAGCTCAGGAAGAACTGGCGGGCCACCTGCTGGGTGATGGTGGAGCCGCCCGGCACGCGCTTGTCGTTGGTGGTGGCCAGCAGCC
The DNA here is from genome assembly GCF_009192935.1 of Xanthomonas sp. LMG 12461. Lineage (NCBI taxonomy): Bacteria > Pseudomonadati > Pseudomonadota > Gammaproteobacteria > Lysobacterales > Lysobacteraceae > Xanthomonas > Xanthomonas sp. LMG 12461. The sequence goes on along the minus strand of NZ_NQYT01000061.1, from coordinate 92,031 downwards.
ACACCGCGCGGGCGATGCCCTTGTAGTCGACCCCGCCATGCTCGTAGAACCGGGCGTCCTCGGTGGCCAGGAAGGCCTGCTTCAGCCGCTCCGGCACGTCTTTCATGGTGATGGGGTAGCGCCGGGTCTCGCCGAACAGCGCCATCAGCTTGCCGTCGCTGGAGTAGACGTACATCGGCTCCTGCAGTTCGACCTTGCGCAGGGTCTGCACGTCCGGGAGCTTGGAGGAGACGACGTAGTACAGCCCGCCTGCCACGGCGGCGCCGACCAGGCCAAGGAGGACGAACAAGACCAGCGCCCAGCGCAGCCAACGACGAAAACGGGGCATCGCGAGAGATTCCGATTGCAGATTTCTTGGGCGCAGAGTATAGAGTACGCCGGGGAACGGCTGGGGCCGGTTCCGGGGATGCGACGGGTTTGCTGCCGCAGGTCATGCCGTGACACGGATCGCGACATGCAACCGGGCGGTTGCCAATTGCAAAAAATTTGTTATTAATGCGCTGGCGCAACATTGGCGTCCAAGTGCCCGCCGGCAGGGGAAAATCCGTGGGGCTTATCCCAAAGAGTCAGCAGCCGCTGATCGGCATCGACATCAGCTCGACCGCGGTCAAGCTGCTGCAGCTTTCGCGTAACGGCAACCGGTTCCGGGTCGAGCATTACGCCGTCGAACCCTTGCCGCCCAATGCCGTGGTCGAAAAGAACATCGTCGAGGTCGAGGCGGTGGGCGAGGCGATCCGCCGCGCCGTGACCCGGTCCGGCACCCGCGCCAAGCATGCCGCGGCCGCCGTGGCCGGTTCGGCGGTGATCACCAAGGTGATCCCGATGCCGGCCGAGCTGGACGAGAGCGAGCTGGAAGCCCAGGTCGAGCTGGAGGCGGTGAACTACATCCCGTACCCGATCGACGAAGTGAACCTGGATTTCGAAGTGCTGGGCGTCATCCCCAACAACCCCGAGATGGTGCAGGTGCTGCTGGCCGCCTCGCGCTCGGAGAACGTGGAACTGCGCCAGTCGGCCCTGGAGCTGGGCGGGCTGGTGGCCAAGGTGATGGACGTGGAGGCCTTCGCGGTCGAGAACGCCTTCGCGCTGGTGGCCAGCGAGCTGCCGGTGGCCGCCGACGGCATCGTCGCCCTGGTCGACATCGGCGCCACCATGACCACCCTCAACGTCCTGCGTGGCGGGCGCAGCCTGTACAGCCGCGAGCAGGTGTTCGGCGGCAAGCAACTGACCGACGAAGTGATGCGCCGCTACGGCCTGACCTACGAAGAAGCCGGCATGGCCAAGCGCCAGGGCGGGCTGCCGGAAAGCTACGAGGTCGAGGTGCTGGAGCCGTTCAAGGAAGCCACGGTGCAGCAGATCAGCCGCCTGCTGCAGTTCTTCTATGCCGGCAGCGAATTCAACCGCGTCGACCATATCGTGCTGGCCGGCGGCTGCGCCGCCCTGGCCGGATTGCCGGAGATGGTGGAGGAGCAACTGGGCGTGGCCACGGTGGTCGCCAACCCGTTGGCGCAGATGACCCTGGGGCCGAAGGTGCAGGCGCATGCGCTGGCCCAGGACGCGCCGGCGCTGATGATCGCCACCGGCCTGGCGCTGAGGAGCTTCGACTGATGGCGAAGATCAATCTGCTGCCCTGGCGGGCGGAACGGCGCAAGCAGCGCGAACGCGAGTTCTATTCGATGCTTGGCCTGGCCGCGTTCGCCGGGGTGCTGCTGGCGGGGCTGATCTGGTTCTACTACGACCTGCAGATCAGCGGCCAGAACGAGCGTAACGCGTATCTGCAGGCCGAGATCGAGAAGGTCCAGGCGCAGAACAAGGAAATCGACACCCTCGACGAGAAGAAGCGCCGCCTGCTGGCGCGCAAGCAGGTGATCGAGGAACTGCAGGCCAAGCGTTCGCAGATGGTGCACCTGTTCGACTCGCTGGTGCGGACCATTCCCGACGGCGTGGTGCTGACCTCGGTGAAGCAGGAAGGCGACATGCTGACCCTGGAGGGCCGCTCGCAGTCCAACGCGCGGGTCAGTACCTACATGCGCAACCTCGAGGGCTCGGGCTGGATGACCAATCCGGAGCTGACGGTGATCGAGGCCAAGGCCCAGGAGAAGGAAGCCAAGGGTCCGATCGTCGATACCAAGGCGCTGCCGTACGTGTTCACGCTGCGGGTCAAGCTGCCAGTGCCGGGCGAGAGCGCCGATCCGGCCGCCGCCGGGACGGCACCTGCGGGTTCCGCTGCGCCCGGAACTCCTGGCGCAGCCCCCGCGGGCGGCTCGCCTGGCACGCCGCCGGCGCAGGCTCCGGGCGCTCCTGCGCCTGCACCTGCCGCGGGTAGTCCTGCCGCACCGGCGCCGGCCACCGCGCCGGCACCCGCCGCCACGCCAGCGAAACAGGGACCGGCGTCATGAGCAAGAAATTCAACATCAAAGAGCTGGATTTCAACAACATCGGCAATTGGCCGCAGCAGGCCAAGATCGTGTTCTGCGTGCTGGTGACCCTGTTCATCCTGACCCTGTCCTGGTTCCTGCTGATCAGCAGCAAGAGCGACGAGTTGCAGGCGCTGGAGCAGAAGGAAACCGAACTGCGCGCCTCCTTCGAGAAGGAGCAGAGCCGTGCGGTGAACCTGCAGCCGCTGAAGCAGCAACTGGTGCAGATGGAGCAGGTGCTGCAGCAGATGCTGCGGCAGCTGCCGAGCAAGACCGAGATGCCCGACCTGATCATCGACATCTCGCAGACCGCGCTGTCCAGCGGCCTGACCAACGAGTTGTTCCAGCCGGGCCCGGAGTCGCCGAAGGAGTTTTACGCGGAGAAGCCGATCGCCCTGCGCATGGTCGGCAGCTACCACCAGTTCGGCGCCTTCGTCAGTGGCGTGGCCTCGCTGCCGCGGGTGGTGATCCTGACCATGCACGACATCAACCTGAAGCCGCGCGACAAGAGCAACGGCATCACCGCGCGCGGCGAACTGGAGCTGTCCGGTACGGTCAAGACCTATCGCTACCTGGACGACAAGGAAATGGCCGACCAGGAACAGGCCGCGGCGGCCGCGAAGAAGGCCGGAAAGCAAGGCGGTGGCGCATGAGCCGGCAGCATCGGGTGGTCAGGATTCTCGTTGCGGGCGCGCTGGCGCTGGTGCTTGGCGCTTGCGGCCGCACCATCACCAGCACGCCGGGCGATGCGCCGAATCTGGAGAACTGGGTGAAGGAAGTGCGCGCGCGACCGGCGCAGCCGCTGGAGCCGTTGCCGGTGATGCAGCAGTTCGAAACCTTCGAGTATGCGGCGCAGGGCCTGCGCGATCCGTTCAGCGATGCCTGGGCCAGTCCCGACGGCAGCAGCGGCCTGCGCCCGGATCCGAACCGTCGCAAGGAACCGCTGGAACAGTTCCCGCTGGACAGCCTCAACATGGTCGGCACGCTGGGCAGCGGCGCGGGCCAGGTGGCGCTGGTGATGGCGCCGGACAAGGTGACCTACCGCGTGCGTCCGGGCGTGTACATGGGGCAGAGCGATGGCCGCGTGACCGGGGTGCACGAGGATCGCATCGATTTGATTGAACTGGTGCCGGATGGCGCCGGCGGCTGGCTGGAACGTCCCGCCTCCGTCGCGCTGGACGATCAATGATTGATTATGGGGATAGCACGATGACTTTTTCCAAAGCCCTGAGCCTGCGCCCCATCCGGCGCCACGCGACGATGCGGCTATGCGCGTTGGGGTTGGCGGCGATGCTCGGGAATGCGGTCGTCGCCAGCGCGGCGCCGCCCGCCGCGCCTGTTGCCGCGTCTCCCGCACCTGCGGCGGCGCCGGCCAAGCTCACGGTGTCGAAGATCGACTTCAAGCGCGGCGACGGCGGTGCGGGGCGGCTGATCCTGTCCTTCAGCGGCACCGGCGCCAGCCCGGACCTGCGCACCCAGGGCAACAGCGTGGTGGTCGATGTCGGCAACGCCACGCTGCCGCCGGAGTTGCAGCGTCCGCTCAACGTCACCGACTTCGCCACGCCGGTGCAGCGCATCGATGCCAAGCCCTATGCGGGCGGCGCCGAGCTGGTGTTGAACACCAATGGCGCGTTCGAATCGCTGGCCTATCAGTCGGGCAACGAGTACGTGGTCGAGATCACTCCGCGCGCCGCCGCGCCGGCGGTGGGTGCGGTCACCGCGACCACGGTCAGCCAGGCCGCCGCGCAGGTGGCGGCCCGCGGCTACAGCGGCAAGCCGGTAACCTTCAACTTCCAGGACGTGCCGGTGCGCACGGTGCTGCAGTTGATCGCCGAGGAGTCCAATCTCAATATCGTCGCCTCCGACACTGTGCAGGGCAGCGTCACCCTGCGCCTGGTCAATGTGCCCTGGGACCAGGCGCTGGACATCGTGCTGCGCGCCAAGGGCCTGGACAAGCGCCGCGACGGCAAGGTGATCTGGGTCGCGCCGCAGCAGGAGTTGGCCAAGTTCGAGCAGGACAAGGAAGACGCGCGCATCGCGATCGAGAACCGCGAGGACCTGATCACCGACTACGTGCAGATCAACTATCACAGCGCCACGGCGATCTTCAAAGCGCTGACCGAGGCCAAGGGCATCGGCGGCAGCGGTGGTGGTGGCGGCGGAAGTGGTGGTGGCAGCGGCAACAGCCAGAACGACAATGGCTTCCTGTCGCCGCGCGGGCGTCTGGTCGCCGACGAGCGCACCAACACGCTGATGATCAGCGACATCCCGAAGAAGGTCGCGCAGATGCGCGAGCTGATCAATGTGATCGACCGCCCGGTCGACCAGGTGCTGATCGAAGGCCGCATCGTCATCGCCACCGATACCTTCGCACGCGATCTGGGTGCCAAGTTCGGTGTCGGCGCGACGCGCACCTATGGGGACAATGTCGCTACGGTCGGAAGTAACGCGGCTGGCGGTGGCGTCAATACGCGTGGTCTCAACGTCGATCTGAGCGGTCCGACCTTCACCAGCGCGCAGACCCTACCCAGTCTTGCCTACACCCTGCTCGGCAAGAACTTCAATCTGGACCTGCAGCTGTCGGCATTGCAGGAAGAAGGGCGGGGCGAAGTCATTTCCAATCCGCGCATCGTGACCTCCAACCAGCGCGAGGCCGTGATTCGGCAAGGTAAGGAAATCGGCTATGTCACCATTACCGGTGGAACCGCCGGAACTGCGGCGACGCCCAACGTACAGTTCAAGGAAGTGCTGCTGGAGCTGAAGGTCACCCCGACCATCACCGACGATAATCGTGTGTTCTTGAACATGAACGTCAAGAAGGACGAAGTCGAACGCTACGTGGTCTTGCAGAACTACGGCACCGTACCGGAAATCAACCGCCGCGAGATCAATACGGCGGTGCTGGTCGACGATGGGCAGACGGTGGTGATCGGCGGTGTCTACGAGTTCAACGACCGCAGCAGCATCTCCAAGGTGCCGTTCCTGGGCGACGTGCCGTTCCTGGGCAATCTGTTCAAGAAGCGTGGCCGCAACAAGACCAAGGCCGAATTGCTGATTTTCGTGACCCCGAAGGTGATGCACGTGGCCAAGCGTCCGCCGGCCTAAATGCCGCGGACAAGGCGGGAAACCTTCGACGGGAGAGGCGCAAGCCTCTCCCGTCGGCGTTTAGTCCCATCGATGAGGAAATCCTGAATTCGCAGCACGCGGCCTCTGCCGCGCGCGGAACCATTTTCACCGGCGATCGGTCAGACTGCACAAATGAACACTCCATCCCCGACCCTCGATTCCCCGCCGGCCGCGCCCGAGCAGCAGCGCCTGCACGCCGCGTTCGTCGCCCTGCGCGACGGCCTGTCCCAGACCATCGTCGGCCAGTCGGCGCTGGTGGAGCGCCTGCTGATCGCGCTGCTCGCCGATGGCCATCTGCTGGTCGAAGGCGCGCCCGGCCTGGCCAAGACCACCGCGATCCGCGCCCTGGCCTCGCGCCTGGAAGCGGATTTCGCCCGCGTCCAGTTCACCCCCGACCTGCTCCCGGCCGACCTTACCGGCACCGAGGTGTGGCGCCCGCAGGAGAGTCGCTTCGAGTTCCTGCCTGGGCCGATCTTCCATCCGATCCTGCTCGCCGACGAAATCAACCGTGCGCCGGCCAAGGTTCAATCGGCCCTGCTCGAGGCGATGGGCGAGCGCCAGGTCACCGTCGGCCGGCATACCTATGCGCTGCCGAAGCTGTTCCTGGTGATGGCGACGCAGAATCCGATCGAGCAGGAAGGCACCTTCCCGCTGCCGGAGGCGCAGTTGGACCGCTTCCTGATGCATGTGCGGATCGGCTACCCGGAAGCGGCCGCGGAGGCGGAGATCCTGCGCCTGGCGCGTGAGCGCGCCCGCGAGACGCTGGAGGCCGGCGAGGCGCCGCCGCCGCGCATGCCGTTGGAAGACGTGTTCGCGGCGCGCCGCGCGGTGCTGGCGCTGCACATGGCACCGCCGCTGGAGCGCTATCTGATCGAATTGGTGCTGGCCTCGCGCGATGCCAGCGGCTACGACGCCGCGTTGGCGCGGCGCATCGCCTGGGGCGCGAGTCCGCGCGGTTCGATCGCATTGGAGCGGTGCGCCCGCGCCCGCGCCTGGCTGGCCGGGCGCGATTTCGTCACGCCCGACGACGTGCGCGCGGTCGCCGCCGATGTGCTGCGCCACCGCGTGCTGCCCAGCTACGAAGCGACCGCCGAGGGCTGGGATGGCGATCGTCTGGTCGCGGCGCTGCTGGACAAGGTGCCGCCGCCGTGAGCGGACGCCGCCAAGTACGGCTGTTGCCCGCCGCCCGCCTCCGCGCGGAGTAACGACGATGGCACCGCAGCCGACCGCGCCGGGCACGCCGCACGCTGCCGCGCCGGCCGAGGCGGGGATCCGTCCCAGCCTGGCCGAGCTGATGGCCTTGCGCGCCGCGGTCGCACGCATGCCGCCGCCGCGCCGAGGCCGCCATGGCCTCAGTGGCGCCGCCCCGTCGCCGATGCGCGGGCGCGGCATGGAGTACGCCGAGTCGCGCGAGTACGTGGCCGGCGACGACGTGCGGCACATCGACTGGCGGCTGACTGCGCGCAGCGGCCGCACCCACACCAAATTGTTCCAGGCCGAGCGCGAACGGCTCAGTCTGATCGTCGCCGACACCGCGCCGTCGCTGTACTTCGGCACGCGCGTGCGCTTCAAGTCGGTGCAGGCGGCGCGTGCCGGGGCGGTGGCGGCGTGGGCGGCGCAGCGGCAGGGCGATCGGCTGGCCGCCTTGCGCGGCAGCCGCAGCGAAGCGCCGGTGCCGCCCGCCGCCGGGCCGCGCGGCGTGCTGCGCGTGCTCGATGCACTGGCGCGCTGGTATGCGCAGCCGCCGCAGGACGATGCCGGCCTGAGCATGGCGCTGGATCACGCGGCCAAGCTGCTGCGCCCGGGATCGCGCCTGACCGTGCTGGCCGATCCGGCCAGTGCGCAGGCCGTGCCCGCCGCGCGCTGGGCCGGGCTGGCGCTGCACAACGAAGTGGAGTTGCTGCTGCTCGCCGATCCGCTGGAAGTGCATCCGCCACGCGCCGCGCTGCCGTTCTGGGCAAGCGGCCGCCGCGTGGAAGTGGATCTGCTGGCAGGCACCGCGCAACAGCGCTGGCGCGCGCAATTCGTGCAGCCGTTGGAAACCCTGGCGGCGGAACTGCCGGGCCGCGGCGTGCAGGTGCGGGTGTTGCTGAGCGACGCACCCAGCGAGTCGTGGTTGCTGCCGGTGCAACGGGGGGCGTCGGCATGAGCCCGCAGCAATTGCCCCTGCGCGATGTGCATCTGCCGCCGGCACCGGCCTGGTGGCCGCCCGCACCGGGCTGGTGGATGCTGGCGGCGGTGCTGCTGCTGGCGCTCGGCGTGGCACTGTTGGTATGGATGCGCCGGCGCCGGCGCGAGCAGCGCTGGCAGCGTCAGTTCGATGCGGCGACGCGTACGGGCGAACCGCCGGCGCAGGTGGCCGCGGTCTCGGAGCTGCTGCGGCGCGCGGCGCAACGCCGCGATCCGGCCGCTGCGGCGCTGCAGGGCGAAGACTGGTTGCGGTTCCTTGATGGCGGCGACAAACACCAGGCGTTCTCCGCCGGCCCCGGCCGCGTGTTGCTCGACGGTGGCTACCGCCCCAGCCTCGACCCGGCGCTGGTGCAGGCATTGCTGCCGCTGGCGCGGCGCCGCTTCCTGGCGTTGATGACGGCGCGGCGTGGAGGACGGCGATGAGCCTGTTGTCGTCGTCGTGGCAGAGCCTCAGCGACTTGCTGGCCGGCTTCGCCTGGCCGTGGATGTGGCTGGCGATGCCGCTGCCCCTGCTGGCCAATCTGTTGCTGCCGGCACGGCGCGGCAATGCGCCGGCCTTGCGCGTGCCCTATGGCGAGCGCCTGCAGGCCGTGGCCGCCGCGCCGGCGCGCGGCGGGCTGTGGCGCGCCAGCGTGTGGCTGGCGTGGCTGGCCTGGTTCTGCCTGTGCGCGGCGGCGGCGCGGCCGCTGCAACTGGGCGAACCCATCGCGCCACCGCAGCAGGCGCGGCAGCTGATGCTGGCGGTGGATCTGTCCGGCAGCATGAGCGAGCCCGACATGACCCTGGGCGGGCGCGTGGTCGATCGTCTGACCGCGGCCAAGGCGGTGCTGGCCGACTTCCTCGATCGCCGCGATGGCGACCGCATCGGCCTGCTGGTGTTCGGCCAGCAGGCGTATGCGCTGACTCCGTTGACTGCGGATCTGGCCACGGTGCGCGACCAGTTGCGCGACAGCGTGGTCGGCCTGGCCGGGCGCGAGACCGCGCTGGGCGACGCGATCGCGCTGGCGGTCAAGCGCCTGCGCGAGCAGAAGCAGGGCGAGCGCGTGCTGATCGTGCTCACCGACGGCGTCAACACCGCCGGCGTGCTCGACCCGCTGAAGGCCGCCGAACTGGCCAAGGCCGAACACGTGCGTGTGTACACCATCGCCTTCGGTGGCGATGGCGGCATGTCCCTGTTCGGCCTGCCGATCCCCGGCAGCGGCGGCGACGACCAGGTCGACGAGGACACGCTGCGCAAGATCGCGCAGGACACCGGTGGGCGCTTCTTCCGCGCCCGTGATACCGCGGAGCTGGCGTCGATCTACGCCGAACTGGACCGGCTCGAGCCGGTGCGTTCGGCCGGTCCTGCGGTGCGGCCGCGGATCGAGCGCTACGCCTGGCCGCTGGCGGCGGCGCTGGCGCTGGCGTTGCTGTCCTTCATCTGGCCCTGGAGGCGGCAATGACCCGCGCGATGGAGTTCCTCCAGGCATTGCACCTGTTGCGCCCCGAATGGTTGTGGGCGCTGCTGTTGCTGCCGTTGCTCGGCTGGAGCTGGTGGCGCCGGCGGCGGCGCCGCGACATCTGGCGGCGCACGGTGGACCCGCATCTGTTGCCGCATCTGCTCGCGCGTGGCGATGCCAAGGGCAGTGCTGGCCTGTTGCTGGGCGCGCTGGGCTATGCGCTGGCGGTGCTGGCGCTGGCCGGACCGAGCTGGCGCCAGGAACAGCAGCCGCTTTGGCAGGCGCGCACGCCGTTGGTGATCGCGCTGGACCTGTCCGCGCAGATCGACGCGCGCGACCTGCCGCCGTCGCGGCTGCTGCAGGCGCGGGCCAAGCTGGCGCGGCTGCTGCACGAGCGCGCCGGCGGCGAAGTGGCGCTGGTGGCCTACGCTGGCGAGCCGTACACGGTGGCGCCGCTGACCGACGATGCGGCGAACGTGGCCCTGTTCCTCGACGCGCTGTCGCCGCAGGTGATGCCGGTGGCGGGGCAGCGCACCGACCTGGCGATCGATTGGGCGGCGCAGTTGCTGCGCCAGGCCGGCTTCTCCCGCGGCGACATCCTGGTGCTCAGCGACCAGGCCGACGCGCAGGCGCAGCAGGCCGCGGCGCGCGCGGCCAGGCAGGGCTATCACGTGTCCGCGCTGGGGCTGGGCACGGCGCAGGGCGCGGCCTACCGCGACGACCAGGGTCGGCTGTCGCACGCGCAATTGGATGCGGGCGCGCTGCGCGCGCTGGCGGAAGCGGGCGCGGGCCGCTACGCGGCGTTGACGCCAGACGATACGGATCTGCGCGCGCTGGGCGTGCTGCGGCCGCAGGAAGCGGACGCCACGGCGGCCGACGAAAGCCATGGCCGCGTGTGGCTCGATCAAGGCTATTGGTTGCTGCCGCCGCTGATGCTGCTGGCCTTGCTCGCGTTCCGCCGTCGCGGTGGCGCCGCGGTGCTGCTGCTGGTGTTGGCGCCGCTGGCGATGCCGCTACCGGTGCATGCGCAGGCTCAGGCGCCAGCGCCAGCACAGACGCCGACACTCGGTCCTGTCGCAGGCGGGTGGTGGGAACGTGCCGACCAGGTCCGCCAGCAACGGCTCGATGCAGGCGTGCAGGCCTACCGCAAGGGCGATTTCGCCGCCGCGCAACAGCAGTTCGAAGGCATCGACAGCGACGCCGGCTGGTACAACCTCGGCAATGCGCTGGCACGGCAGGGCCGTTACGACGAGGCGATCGACGCCTACGACAAGGCGCTGAAACTGCATCCGCAGATGGCCGATGCGATCGCCAACCGCGCCGCGGTGGAGGCCGCGCGCAAGCGCCAGTCGTCGCAGGACTCCAAGTCCGGCCAGCAGGGCAAGGACGGCAAGCAGCAGAAGAGCGGGCAGTCGCAGAACGGCCAGCAACAGAACGGCCAGCAACAGAACGGTCAACAGCAAAACGGTCAACAGCAGGCGGGTCAGCAGCAGAACGGCGCCCAGCAGAACCCGCAGCAGAAGAACCAGCAGCAAAACGGCCAGCAGCGCGACGGCCAGCAGGGACGCAATGGCGCCAAGGACGCGCGGCAGGCGCCGCCGAAGCCGGGCGATGCACAGGCGCAACAGCAGGCCGATGCGGCGCAGCGCCAGCAGATGCAGCAGGCGATGGCACAGCAGGGCGGCACCGACAAACAGTCCGCCGAGCGCGCCGCTGCCGCCGCGAACGAGACGCCGCAGCAACGCGAGCAGCGCCAGGCGGTCGAGGCGTGGCTACGGCGGGTGCCGGACGATCCGGGCAATCTGCTGCGCGCCAAATTCAGGCTGGAACACGAACGCAGGCAGCGGGAACAAGAGCCATGATCCACTTCAAGCGACTCGGCCAGGGAGCCCGCGCCTGCGTGGTGCTGATGGTGTTGGCCGCGCTGCTGCTGGCGCTGCCGGCGGCTGCCGCCACGCGCGCGTGGCTTGATCGCGACAACGTCGGCGCCGGCGAGGGCGTGACCCTCAACATCGAGACCGACCAGGCGGCGGCCACGCCGGACTACGCGCCGCTGCGCGCGGATTTCGCGCTCAGCAACGAGGTCAAGAGCCGGCAGATGCAGATCGTCAACGGCGCGGTCTCGTCGAAGTCCTTGTTCGGGGTGATGCTGACGCCGCGCAGCACCGGCACGCTGGAGATTCCGTCGCTGCAGGTCGGCAACGAACGCACCGCGCCCTTGCGGCTGGAGGTGGCCGCGGCCAGCGCCGCGGTGCCGGCCACCGCCAATGCCGACGTGCCCGCGCAGGTGGGCAACGCCGACGTCTTCGTGCAGACCGTCGTCGACGACGCGCGGCCCTACGTGCAGCAGAGCGTGGGCGTGGTGGTGCGGCTGTATCTCGGTGTGCCGCTGAGCTCGGGCGAGCTGGACCTGGACGCGCCGGCCGGCGCGTCGCTGCAGCGCGTCGGCGACGACATCCAGAACCGCCGTCAGATCGACGGGCGCATGTACACGGTGGTCGAGCGGCACTACCTGCTGGTGCCCGAGCGCAGCGGCTCGCTGCTGTTGCCGGGCGCGCGTTTCAGCGGCCGCGGCCCCACCGGCTTCTTCGACGACTACTTCGGCCGCGGCGGCGAACTCAATGCGCGCGGTACCGCGCAGACCCTGCAGGTGCGCGCGCAGCCGGCCAATGCGCCGCAGCCGTGGCTGCCGCTGCACGAACTGCGCCTGCGCTACACCGCCACGCCGCAGCGTGCCAAGGCCGGCGAGGCTGCCGACATCGTGGTCGAGGCCACGGCACGCGGCGCGACCCAGGCGCAGTTCCCCGAACTGCCCACGCCCAGTGTCGATGGCGCGCAGGTGTTCGCCGAGCCGCCGCAGGTGCAGGAACGCTTCGTCGACGGCGGGCCGCAAGTGACCGTCACCCGCCGTTACTCGATCGTGCCGCAGGCGGCCGGCCCGTTACTGGTGCGTGGCCTGCGCATGCCGTGGTGGGACGTGGGCGCCGGCGCCGCGCGCGAGGCCAGCCTGCCGGACCTGACCCTGCAGGTGCAGCCCGGACAGGGCGTGCCCGCGCCGGCCCCGGCTCCGGTCAGCCCGGCGGCGCCGACGCTGAGCCTGGTTCCCGCTGACACCGCGGTGGCGCCGACGCATACCCTGCGGGGATGGCTCGCCTCGTCGCCGCTGTGGATGGCGCTGGCCGCGGGCTTTGCGGTGCTGTGGCTGGCGACCCTGGTCTGGGCCTGGCGCCGCTTGCGCCGTGCACGCGGCGTCGCAGCGCTGCCGGGCTCGGCGGCCAACGCTGCGCCGGGTGCGACATCGGCACCCGCGACGGCGCGCGCCGCATTGCCGGAATTGCGCAAGGCCCTGGACAGCGGTGGTCTGGACGAGGTCGCGGCGATCCTGTGCGCGCAGGCCGGCGTCGCCGACCTGGATACGGTGGTGCAGCGTCTGGACGATCCGGCGCAGCGCGACGCGGTGCGACGCATGCAGCACGCACGCTGGGGCGGTGGCGGCGATGTGAGCGGCGCACGCGCCGCGTTGCGCCAGGCGTTCTGGGCTGGGCCGCGCTGGCGCACTACGCCGCGCAAGCAGGACAAGGACGAGTTGCCGCCGCTGTATCCGCGTGATGCGTGAGGCATTGGCGCTTGCGGCCCGCGATTGGTGGGCGCTGTGACGCGGGTGTTTGCCGACGAGGACGCGGTGGTGCCGGACGATGGCGCCGCTTGCTCAGTCGAGGAAGCGCATTCCCGCATACGGCCGCGCGCGACACGAGGCCAGCCGCGAATGCAGGTCGCCGACATGCGCCTCCAGGCGATGCCCATCCGGATCGAGGAAATACAGCGAGTCGCCTTCGCTGCGATTGCGCTGCCACAGCGGCACTGCGTGATCTTGCAGGCGCTGGGCAAAGTCGGCGAAGGCGTCGGTGGCGATGGAGAACGCATAGTGCGTGTAGTCGGCCGACGCGGGGCCGCGCTGCGGGTCCAGCGACAGGCAGAGCCACAGTTCGCCCAGACTCAGGTAGGCGCCGTGGTCCCAGCACGCATGCGCGCGCAGACCGAGGACATGCCGGTAGAACTCCAAGCTGCGCTCCACATCGCGCACGGCCAGCGTGAGGTGGTTGAATCCGGTCAGCATGGGCGGCGTTCGAGATGGTTGATGTGGGCACTTTAGCGTCTGCGCCGTAGGCACGCTGGCCGCCCTATGGCCCTGCTGCGGGGCGCAGGGCGGACACCGGTCATGCGATGACTTGAGAACGGCCAGTGTGGGTTTGTTAAGCTTCACGCTTCTTCTGGCCAGGCGCTGCTCATGACCGATACCCCCGTGAAGGCCGAAACCGGCATGCCGTTGCACTGGAAAATGGCGATCGGCTTCGTCCTCGGGCTGGTGCTGGGCCTGGCGGTGCATCTGAGCGTGGGCGGCGATGCGGCCTGGGTGCAGGCGCTGACCAAGTACCTGACCACGCCGTTCTCCAAGCTGTTCCTCAATCTGATCTTCATGCTGATCGTGCCGCTGCTGTTCTCGGCGCTGGTGATGGGCATTTCGGAGATGGGCGACATCCGCGCGCTCGGCCGGATCGGCTGGAAGACGCTGGGCTACACGGTGGTGCTGTCGGGTGTGGCGGTGCTGCTGGGTCTGGTGCTGGTGAACGTGCTCAAGCCGGGCATCGGCGTGGATCGCGAGTTGGCGCAGCAACTGCTGCAGCAGAACGTGGAGCGCACCGCGCAGATCGTCGACCAGAGCAGGCATCAGCCGCACGGCATGGACATGCTGCTGTCGATCGTGCCCGACAACGTGGTCGAAGCCGCGTCCAGCAATGGCGCGATCCTGTCGCTGATGTTCTTCGCGGTGATGTTCGGCGTGGGCATGGTGCTCAGCGAAGACGCCAAGGTGGCGACGCTGCGGCGCGGCATCGAGGGTGTGTTCGAGATCTCGATGACCTTGATCGGGCTGGTGATCCGCCTGGCGCCGTATGCGGTCGCCTGCTTCATGTTCAACCTGGCGGCATTGTTCGGATTCGAGCTGCTGGTGCGGCTGGGCGCCTACGTGGGCGTGGTGGTGCTGGCGCTGGGCCTGCACATGGTGGTGAGCTACGGCGTGGCGGTGCGCCTGGCCGGGCGCTCGCCGTTGTGGTTCTTCCGCGCCACCCGCGAGGCGACGGTGATGGCGTTTTCCACCGCGTCCAGCAACGCCACGCTGCCGACCGCGCTGCGCGTGGCCGACCAGATGGGGCTGCCGCACAAGGTCTCGCGTTTCGTGCTCACCGTCGGCGCCACCGCCAACCAGAACGGCACCGCGCTGTTCGAGGGCGTGACGGTGATCTTCCTGGCCCAGTTCTTTGGCGTGGAGTTGAGCATCGCGCAGCAGTGCATGGTGATGCTGGTCTGTATTCTCGGCGGCATCGGCACCGCCGGCGTCCCGTCCGGCTCGTTGCCGGTGGTGGCGCTGATCTGCGCGATGGTCGGGGTGGACCCGGTCGGCATCGGCATGATCCTGGGCGTCAACCATTTTCTGGACATGTGCCGTACCGCGCTGAACGTGACCGGCGACCTGGCCCTGACCACGATGGTGGCCAAGGGGGAGGATGGCGGGGATTCGGGAGTCGGGATTCGGGATTGATGAAGGCGGCAGCGTCGCGGCCTGAAGGGCCAGGCATTGGACCAGCTTCAGCCGCGATGGGTGTTTGCTGGCAATGGCCCGTCGCGGCTGAAGCCGCCCCTACGTCATCTCGGGTGTCCAGCCGGTGACGCTACCAATCCCCAATCCCCAATCCCCGCCTGTGGGACAATAGTGGGCCCGACGCCACGCGCCCGCTTCCGACAGATCCCTCATGACGACGCCCACCCGCCGCGAACTCGCCAACGCGATCCGTTTCCTTGCCGCCGATGCGGTCGAGGCCGCCAATTCCGGCCATCCCGGCATGCCGATGGGCATGGCCGACATCGCCGAAGTGCTGTGGAACGACTTCCTCAGCCACAATCCGAACAACCCGCACTGGTTCAACCGCGACCGCTTCGTGCTGTCCAATGGCCACGGTTCGATGCTGCAGTACGCGCTGCTGCACCTGTCCGGCTACGACCTGCCGATCGAGGAGCTCAAGCGCTTCCGTCAGCTGCACAGCAAGACCGCCGGCCACCCGGAGCGCAGCGAGACCCCCGGGGTGGAGACCACCACCGGTCCGCTCGGCCAGGGCTTCGCCAACGCGGTCGGTTTCGCGCTGGCCGAGAAGTTGCTGGCGCAGCGCTACAACCGTCCCGAGCACCAGATCGTCGACCACCGTACCTGGGTGTTCATGGGCGACGGCTGCATGATGGAAGGCGTGTCCCATGAAGCCGCCTCGCTGGCCGGCACCTGGGGCCTGGGCAAGCTGGTGGCGTTCTGGGACAACAACCATATCTCGATCGACGGCAACACCGCCGGCTGGTTCAGCGACAACACCCCGGCGCGGTTCGAGGCCTACGGCTGGCACGTGATCCGCGATGTCGACGGCCAGGATGCCGATGCGGTCAAGGCCGCGATCGAGGCGGCGATCGCCGAGAGCGAGAAGCCGACCCTGATCTGCTGCCGCACCACCATCGGCTTCGGTGCGCCGACCAAGGCCGGCAAGGAATCCTCGCACGGCGCCGCGCTGGGCAAGGAAGAACTGGAAGGCGCGCGCAAGGCGCTGAACTGGCCGTATGCGCCGTTCGAGATCCCGCAGGAAATCTACGACGGCTGGCGCGCCGGCGGTGCCGGTACGTTGCGCCAGGCCGAGTGGGAGCAGGCCTTCGACAAGTACGCCAAGCAGTACCCGGCCGAAGCCGCGGAACTGACCCGCCGCTCGCATGGCGAGCTGCCGGAAGACTTCTTCTCCCAGGCCGACGCCTACATCGCCAAGCAGGCCGCCGAAGGCCAGACCATCGCCTCGCGCAAGGCCTCGCAGATGGCGATCGAGGCGTTCGCGCCGCTGCTGCCGGAACTGGTCGGCGGGTCGGCCGACCTGGCGCATTCCAACCTGACCCTGTGGAAGGCCAGCAAGTCGGTCGCCACGGATGATCCGAACGCCAACTACGTGTACTACGGCGTGCGCGAGTTCGGCATGACCGCCATCGCCAACGGTCTGGCACTGCACGGCGGCTTCATTCCGTTCGACGCCACCTTCCTGGTGTTCAGCGACTACGCACGCAACGGCGTGCGCATGAGCGCGCTGATCCCGGCGCACGCGATCCACGTCTACACCCACGACTCGATCGGCCTGGGCGAGGACGGCCCGACCCATCAGCCGGTGGAGCATCTGGCGTCGCTGCGCTACATCCCCAACAACGACGTGTGGCGCCCCTGCGACACGGTGGAGTCGGCGGTGAGCTGGAAGGCCGCGATCACCCGCAAGGACGGCCCGAGCTGCCTGGTGTTCAGCCGCCAGAACCTGCCGTTCCAGGCTCGCACTGAGGCGCAGATCAAGCTGATCGAGCGCGGCGGTTACGTGCTGGCCGATGCCGAGGGCGGTACGCCCGACGTGATCCTGATCGGTACCGGTTCGGAGGTGGGCCTGGCGGTGGAAGCCAAGCAGGCGCTGGATGCCGCGGGCCTGAAGACCCGCGTGGTGTCGATGCCCTGCACCGACGTGTTCGATCGCCAGGACGCCGCCTACCGCGAGTCGGTGCTGCCGTCGGCGGTGCGCAAGCGCGTGGCGGTGGAAGCCGGGGTCACCGCGTTCTGGCGCGCCTACGTGGGCCTGGACGGCGCCGTGGTCGGCATCGACAGCTTCGGCGCCTCGGCGCCGGCGAACGTGCTGTACAAGCACTTCCAGATCACCGCCGAACACGTGGTGGCGGCGGCGAAGGCGCTGTAAGCCGAGAGCCACGATAGGGGACGAAAAAGGCCGGCGCATGCCGGCCTTTTTCTTGCCTGTGTGGGTGTGTCGGATGAGGAAAGGGACGCTTCTACGACCACGCAATCGGCGCGATGCGCATCGGTGATGCGATCAACCGCGCTTGCGCGGCTTGCTGCGCGGCGTCGCAGGCTTGCCGGCGGCGCTGCCGGATTTCTGCGGCGTCGCCAGTGCGCCCGCCTCCTGCAGTTGCTGCAGCCAGGACAGTGCATCGACGTAGGACAGGAAGTGCTGCAGGTAGCCGGGCGAGAGCGTGCGCATCAGCGCCAATGCGCGATGCACCAGCACGCCGGAGTTGAGCGGGCCGGCGTCGGCGGGGGCCGGTTGCAGCGACTGCCGCAATTGGCTGCGGCTGCGCAGTTCTGTCCACAGCCGGCGCGCGTCTTCGACCGCGGGCAGTTGCGGTGCGGTGAGTCGCGCCGCTGCGGTCGCTGCGGTGGGCAAGGGCGATGGTGCGGGGAGTTCTGTGTCGATGGCATCGGTCGCCGTGGGGGCTTCGTCGTTGGCCTCCAGGTTGGCGCCGTGGTCGTTGCCGGCGCGGATCGCAACCGCCGCGGCGCGGAACTGCGCCAGCAAGGCGCCGAGCGGGCCGGGTTGCATCGCTCGCACTGCGGCCTCGGCATCGCCAGCGCTTTGCGGCGCCGCGTCCAGTGCCGCGGCGTACGCGTCGAGCAACGCGGACAGTTTCTGCTCCAGCAGTTCCCGCGCCTTGCCCTGCTGCGCCTCGGTGCGGCGCGCCAGCGCTTCGAGGAAGCGGAAGCGCAGCGGGTCCAGCCGCTCGGCATGCTCAGCACGCCAGGCGGCGAGGCGATCGGCGGCGGCGATCCGATCAGGGCGCATGCGGTGTCGCTGTGCTCTTGCGCATGCGCGGCAGCGGCGCCATCTCCACGCGGCGGTTGCTGGCGCGTCCGGCCTCGTCCACGTTCGGCGCCACCGGCTGCTGCGCGCCGAAGGCGGCGGCGAAGACTGCATCGGCCGGTACGCCGGCCTCGATCAGCGCGCGGGTCACGGTCAATGCGCGCTCGGCCGACAGTTCCCAGTTGTCGGCGAACTGGCGATTGCTCTCGCGCACCTGGCGATCGTCGGTGAAGCCGCTGACCATCAGGATCTCGTCGCGCGCCTTGAGGTAGCCGGCCAGCGGCGCGGCCAGGCTCTTCAGCAGGTCGCGGCCCTCCGGCTGCAACTGGTCGGAGTTCAGTGCGAACAGCACGTTGCCGCGGATGCCGATGCGGCCGTCGACCAGGGTCACCCGGCCGGCCGCCAGCGGCGCGGCCAGCGCCTGTTCCAGGGTCTTGCGCTGCTGCGCTTCACGCTGGCGCTGGCGCATTTCCGCATCCAGCTTGTTCGACAGCTGCAACTGCACGCCGATCACCCCGATCAGGATCAGCACGAAGGCGCCGAGCAGCACCGACATCAGGTCGCCGAACACCGCCCAGACCGGTGCGCCGTTGTCGGCCTCGAGTTCCAGCTCGTCGCTCATGCCGCGTCGGCCTGGTCGGGCGCCTGGCGCGCGGCGAGCTGACGCAATTCCTCGGTGATCTGCTGCTGCGAGAGCATGCTCAGGTCGATCACCTCACGCGCCTGCGCCACGTAGTAGGCCAGTTGCTCGTCGCTGCGCGTCAGCGACTTGTCCAGCGCCTGCTCGATGCCCTGCAGGCGTTCCAGCAGGGCCATGTTGGATTCGCCGAAGGCCTGCACCGCGCCGGAGAACGCGTCGCCCAGGCTGACCACCTCGGTGACGCCGGCGACGACCTGCGCGGCAGCGTCGTCGAGCTTGCCGGTCTGGGCGTCGATCTGCTCGGTGAAGCGGCTGCCGACGCGCTCCAGTAGATCGGCCGACGTCGCGACCAGGGCGTCCACCGCGCTGCGTTGTTCGGTGGACGCGTGGTTGACCGCTTCCAGCAAGGTCTGCAGCGTGGCCAGCAGGCGGTTGCGCTCGTCGAGCATGGCGGTGTCGCGGACCATGCTGTCGGAGAGTTTCTGGCGCAGTTCCGCGACCACGTCGGCCGCGGCCTTCGGCGCTTCCGAGGCCACCTGCACCAGCCGTTCGATCTCGGCGATGGTGTCGCGCGCCTGTGCCTGGCCTTGCTCGGACATCGCCGCCGCGGTTTCCTGCAGGGTGCTGCAGATCTCCTGCTGGCGCTGTGCGATGCGCTCGCCATGGTGCTCCCACTGTCCGCCGAGGGTCGCGGCCATGCTGGCGAAGCTGTCGGTCCAGGCACGCAGACGCGCCTGGTCGCGCGCTTCCAGTGCCTCCTGCAGGTCGGCATGGGCCTGCTGCAGCGTCTCGGCGAGGGCGGCGGCGCGCTGTTCCAGGCTGGCCGCGGCGGTGTCCAACGCCTGCGCGTTGCGCGTGGCCAGGGCCTCGTTGACCTCGCGTTGCTGCGCCAGCGCCGCGCTCCACGCCTGTTGCACGGCCTCGACGGTGGCGTCCAGGCGGGTCGCCACGGTCTCCAGCGCCTGCGTCGTGTGCGTGGCGAGGGTGTCGTTGATCGCGCGCTGCTGGGCCAGCGCCGCGTCCCAGCCCTGCTGTGCGGCCTCGGCGGTGGCGTCCAGCCGCGTCGCCACGGTGTCCAGTGCCTGTGCGTTGCGTGCGACCAGGGCCGCGTTGGCCTCGCGCTGCTGTTCCAGCGCCGTGCTCCAGGCTTGCTGGGCAGCTTCCGCGGTGGCATCCAGACGGCTGGCCACCGCGTCCAGTGCCTGTGCCTGGCGCGCGGCGAGGCCGTCGTTCGCTTCGCGTTGCTGCGCCATCGCCTCGCTCCAGGCCTGCCTGGCGTCGTCGCTGGCGGCTTGCAGGCGTGCCGCGGTCGCCTCCACCAGCGTGGTGGCACGTTGCTCCAGGCCGTCGCCGGCGCGTTGCAACGCGCTGCCAAGTTCCTGCAGCAGCGCGCCATTGACGCGTTGCTGCTCGGCCAGCGCGCTGTCCCAGCGCTGCGTTGCCTGTTCGGCGGCCTGGGCGAAGCCATTGGTCAGGCCGTCCAGCTGCTGCTGCACCGCCTGGCCGACGCTGTCCTGCAGCGCGGCGGTCTCGCGTGCCACGCCGTCGAGCGTGCGTTGCACCACCGGTTCCAGCGCGTCGCCGAACGCCCGCGCGTGCGCGGCCACGCCGGCCTGCAGGGCGTGTTCGACCGCGCCGGCCAGGCGCGTGTAGGCGGCCTCGGTGCGGCTGTGGAAGGCGTCCTGGCTGCTGGCCAGGCGTTCGCCGCTGACCGCGCTGTGCTGTTCCAGCGCCGCCATCATCGTCTGCATGCGTTCGATCAGGCCGGGCATCAGCGTGGCCTGGGTCTGCAGCAGCTTGAAGGCCTCGTTGCGCTGGTAGGCCAGCGAATGCGTGCGCAGCGCGGTGGCCGCATGCAGGTCCAGGTGCTGTACCACCTGCAGGCGCTCGCGCCGGCACAGCGCGGCGAGCAGGCCGAGCATCGCCGAGGCGGCCACGCCGGCGATGGAGGTGCCGAAGGCGAAGCCCAGGCCCTTCAGCGGCGCCGCCAGCGAGGCGCGGATGGCATTCAGATCGGTGGCGCTGTCCAGCGCCAGGCCGGTGCCGCGCAGCGTCGCCATCATGCCCAGGAAGGTGCCGAGCATGCCCAGCAGCACCAGCAGGCCGACCAGGTACGGGGTCAGCGCCGGCACCGGCAGGGCCGCGCGTTCGCCTTCGATGCGCAGGCGCACCGCGTTGCGCAGGCTCGGGTGCAGCCGTTGCAGCCAGCCGCCCAGATCGCTGCGCGCGGCCTCGGCGTCGCTCAGCGCGGTGTGCAGGGTGGCAGTGGCCTGGCGGTAGCGGTACAGCTCGGCGATGCCGGCCAGGTAGCACAGGCCGATCAGCGCGGCGAAGCTTGTGCCCAGCGGGTTGGAGCCGAGATAGCCGACGCCGATCCAGCAGACCACGGCAAGGCCGGCGAGGAACAGGACGGAATGGAGCAGGGTCTTGGGCATGAGGGTCGAATCAACGGCTGCGAAGCGCGGCGAGCAGCGCTTCGATGGGATGGAAACGGACGTCCAGCTCGGCGCGCAACACGCTGTGCAGGTCCTGGCGGAACAGGTCCAGCCAGGCCGTGTCGGCAGGCGCCGGCGGAACGTCGGTGAGGGATGGATCGGGGGCGGGCGCGGCGGCCGCGCGCAGGCGCTGGAAATGCGCTTCCAGCAGGTTGGGCACCGTCGCCAGCAGGGTCTGCTCGCGCGGGCTCAGGGTCAGTTCCATCACCGCATCGACCTCGGCCAGCCGCGCCATGTCCGGCGAGAGCGGGACCAGGGCATCGCGCAGCAGGCCGCGCAGGCGTCCGGTCGCGGTCAGCATCGCGCGCTGCAGCGCCTGGTAGCGCTGGCGGAACGGCGCGTAGTCGATCGGTGCGTCGGGGTCGTGCTGGCGCTTGCCCACGGGCTTGCCGGTTTCCTTGGCGATGTCCAGGGCGATGCTCTCTTCCAGTGCAGCGCGCACGCGGCCGCATTCGGCCTCCAGGGCCGACGGTTCCGGCGCCTCGGGGGCGTCCTCGGCAGGCTCGGGCAGTTTGCCGTCCAGCGCCCGCGACACCGCCACCGCGCGGTTCCAGTCGATCCATTGGCCGAGCCGGTCGGCCAGCGCGGGGCTGGACGCGGGCATCGGCGCATCGCTCAGGCGCGCCAGCAGGCGAATGAAGGCCGGGCCCGGGACGGGCGCCCGTGGAGGGGCTTTCGCCATGTGAGTGGTCAAAAACCCGCAATTTTACACGCGAATGACATCGGCTGCCCGGAGGCGGCCGATGCCGAACCGCGAGGGGACGCCAGCGACCTCAGCGCGCCTGGCGTTCGTTGCGAATGCGTTGCCTCATTTGCATTGCGGCTTGTTCATCTTGATGTCTTTCAGATCGGCAGCCGTATACAGCGCCGCGGGGCGGTTCGGGTCGTTCTGCATGTTCTGGTAGAGATTGGCCAGTGCCTGCAGATGGCCGTCTTCGCCGCTGCCGAAACGCTGCTGTTCCGAAGCCTTGGCGCCGTACAGGCCATTGCACAGCAGGGCTTTCCTGAAGATCTTCAGCACTTCCACGCGCGCGTAGTAGGTCTGCAGGCGCTGTGCGGCGTCTTGCGGTTGGTGATTGATCTTCGCGTAGTTGCTGTTGCAACGCGGACCGAGGTCCGTCGGATAGGCAGCGGCGATGCCCGCGCAACTGGCGACGGTGGCGGGCGGAGCGGCCAGCGCAGCAAAGGGCAGGAGTGTCGACAGCACGAGCAGAAGAGCGCGGAGCGATGGGCGCATGTTCATCGAAGGGAATCCTTGGTCGCAATGGGGATGGATGGTCGGCTTGCGCGCCATGCAGACATGGTCGTCGCGCAGCCACTGTCGTTGCGTGCCGATATGTGCGGGATCGGGAAATGTCCCTAGATGCCCGGGCCTTCAGCCCGAGGAAGCGCGATGCAGCTTGCGGAGGATTGCCGCACCCCTCGATGCTTCGGCGCCAGGAGTGGCCTCTGAGGGCGGGTCGCGGCGCTGGTGCATCCTGCCCAATGCCTTGCGTGCAGTCTGCACGCAAGGCACTCGCCGCAGCGGCGGAGGCAGGGCAGCGTCAGTAGGTGTAGCTCAGCGTGAGCATGTACACGCGCCCGGTTTCCACGTAGGCGCCGTCGGCACCGGGGTCGTAGGCCATGTAGCGGGTGGACTTGCCCTGGGTTTCGTAGAACGTGGCCGAATTCAGCAGGTTCTTCGCGGCGATGCCGACGTCGATGCCGTGCGGCAGGTGGTAGGTGGCGGTGAAGTCCAGCGACTTGACCGGCTGCAGGTAGTAGTTGAGCCGGTCGCTGGTCAGGCCGAGCAGTTGCAGGCCGGTGTAGTTGTAGCTCAGGTCGGCGCGCAGGCGGCTGTCGTCGTAGAACAGGTCCAGGTTGTAGATACGCTCGGGCGCACGCGGCAGCCAGGTCTTTTCCGGCTGGTCGGCGCGCTTGCTGTCGGCGGAACTGTGTTGCAGGGTCAGGTTGGCGGCAACGCCGAAGTTGCTCCAGAACCCAGGCAGATCCTGCAGGCGCTTGCTGCCGGCCAGTTCCACGCCGTACAGCGTCGCGGTGCCGCCGTTCTGCGGCATGGTCACCGGCACGCCGTCCTCGAAGGTGGTACCGGTCGAGACCAGGCCGCCGAGCGTGTTGTCGTTGCTGGTCGCCGACTGCGAGGTGTAGATGAAGCCGGTGATGCGCTTGTAGTAGGTCGAGGCGCTGAGCACGCCGCCGTTGCGGTCGTAGAACTCCGCGGACAGGTCTGCATTGTCGGCCTTGCTCGGCTGCAGGTCGGGATTGGGTTTGGAGATGCCGATGACCTTCTGGGTGGGGTCGACCGTGTACACCGTCTCGCCGGAGATCAGCCCGAACGCCGGGCGGCTGAAACTGCGCCGCAGCGAGGCGCGGTAGACGGTCAGCTCGTCCGGGCGGTAGTTGAGGCTGATGCCCGGCAATACTTCGCCATAGGTGCGGCCGCTGCCGACGAAGCGGCCGTTGATGCCGTCGCCGTTCGATTGCCAGGCATCGGCGGAGTAGCGGGTCAGTTCGTAGCGCACGCCGGGCAGGAGGGTCACCGCGCCGACATGCAGCGTGGCCATCGCGTAGCCGGCGTAGATCGCCTCGGTACTGGAGGTGGTGTTGGCGTTGTAGTCGTTGGCGGTATAGACGCCTGCCCCATTGGGATCGTTGACGTACTTGTACGGCACCGCCTGCGCACGCACCCAGTCGCGGTCGAGGATCTTGAACGGGCCGTCGTAGTGGCCGTCGAAGGCGGCATAGGTGAGGCGGCCGGGCAGTGCGCTCAGCGGCGGGCCGCCAGCGTTGGGGAACACGTAATTGGGGCCGCCGAAATACGGGCCGTTGTAGACGAAGTTGCCGTCCTTGTGGAAGAACGGGTGATCGTAGGAGCCGCGGTCGGCGTGATCGAGCGACAGGCCGGTCTTGACCTCGTCGAGCACGTCGCCGTCCACGCGGTAGCTGATGTCGGCATGCGCGCTGGCGCGGTTGTCGTGGCTGCCGGCATCGTGGCCCTGGGTCTTCCAGAACAGCGCCGAATCCAGGCTGTAGAAGAAGTTCTTCAGGGCCGGCGAGCTCGGGCCGATGCTCGGATAGGTCGGGTCGCTCAGGTCGAACGCAAAGCTGCCCGGGGTGAAGCCGTACAGGCTTGCGGCGACGTAGTCCGGGCGGCTGCGCGTGCCGCGTCCGAAGGAACTGCCGTAATCGAAGCGCAGACGATCCAGCGTGGTCTGCCCGCCCAACTGCAGCGTGGCCAGGGTTTCCTTGATGTCGTGGGTGTTGAAGTAGCCGCCACGCACCGCGGTCGGCTGGTTGTTGACGGTTTCCAGGCGTGCGCTGGATTGGTCCTGCTGGCCGGTGACGTTGTAGCTGCCGTAGATGGCGCGCGCGAAAAGGGTGGTGTGCTCGCCCTGCCAGTCGAAGGCGAGGTTGCCGCCGTAGCGCTCGATCTGGCTGGTGTAGACGCTGTACTTGTAGCGGGCGCTGAGCAGCGGGCCGACGTCGCGCAGGTCCACCGCCTTGGCCTGCGCCGGGTCCGCCGGGAAGTAGGCGCTGTTGGGCGCCGGCGCCTGCGCCATGTTGTTGTTCCTGCCGTAGTAGGCCGAGGCATAGACGCCGAACGCATGGTCGTCGCCGAACTTCCAGGCCAGCTCCTGTTGCAGCGTGCCGCCGGTATGCTTGCCGCCAAGGTCGGAAGCGAGCGCGTTGAACTGGCCTTGCGTGGTGGTCTTGCCGTAGAAGTCGCCGTCGAAGTCGAACGCGCTGGGCGTGCGCATGTCGATCGTGCCGCCGATCGCGTCGCCCGGCAGGTCCGGGGTCGGCGACTTGGAGACCTTGACCGACTGGATGCCGAACGGCGCGAGCATGTTCAGCGAGATCGCGCGCGTGGACGAATCGGTCTCGGGCATGCCGAAGCCGTTGAGGCGGTAGCTGTTGTAGCTGGCATCCAGGCCGCGGATGCTGACGTAGGCGTTCTCGCCGGTGGTGGCCTGGCCCAGGTGCATGTCGCTGTAGGCCGACAGCCCGGGCAGGTGCGCGACCACGTCGGCGATGCCGGCGGAGGGAATCGCATCGATCTGCTGCTTGCTCATCACGCTGTTGACGCCGTTGGACAGGCGCTGTTCGTCCAATGAGCCCGGCACGGTGGCCTGCGCGGCCTGCACGTTGACCGAGTCCAGGGTGGTGGTGCGCGCGCTGGCGTCATCGGCGTCGCTGGCGCGGGCGGTTGGCGAGAGCGCAAGCGCGAGGGCGATGGCACAGCACAGGGGGCAGGGGCGATGGAACGGGAGCATGGGGGTGGCTCGTTGGGGGGAAACAGCGGTTGCGATCCGAAGTCCGGACACGCCGATGCCGGCGCGCGGATCGCCCAGGCCTTCCATTGCGTACGTGTGGGGCGTGGCCGCGACGTCGCGCGGCCAATGGCATTCAGTGGCCCAGGTCGACGCCGTGGCAGTCGGCCTGCGGACGCTGCGGATTGCAGCGGGCGACGGCGTCGTCGGGGAAGCGCACCACGTAGCCGGAGGCGGCAGGCTCGTGATCGGGAAAGTCGGTGCTGAGCAGTTGCGCGCCGCTGGCGAGCATGGCGTCGCGTCGCGCAGTGTCGTTGCGCAGGGCTTCCTTGAGGTCCGCGTCGGTGCGGGTGCGCACCAGGTAGCCGGCCTTCACCAGCGTCGCGATCTCGTCGGCGCTGCCGTCGTTGCGTTCGACGAAGGCGGCGTCGTCTGTGCCGGGATCGGCATTGGTGAAGCACACGCGGCCGCGCAAGGACGGATGGCCGGCCAGGTAGGCCGGGCCGATCGAACGCTGGTCGAGCAGGAACACCACCTTGCCGCGCGCCGCGGAGAGCGCCGGCCAGCCCTGCGCGAGCACGGCGGCGTTGAGCGTGGCCGCGCTGCCGCGTACCTGGTCGGGGCTGATGTAGTCGTTCGCGGCGAATACCGAGCGCAGTTCGGCATCCAGTGCATCCAGCGCCTTGCCGTCGAACGGCTCCGGCTGCACCGTGGGGAAGGCCGCCGGCACGGTGGATTGCTTGGTTTCCAGCAGGATGAAGATCGGCAGATGCCCGGGGTGCCGTTGCGACCACGCCCGCACCTCGCGCAGGCAGGCCAGCAGCGGCTGGCAGGTGCTGCGCTGGTCGAGGTCCTGGATGTGCATGACCTTGAAGCCCGGCCGCTGCATCACGCCTGGCGCGGCGATCGGCGGAGCCGGCGGCAGCCCGGCCTTGGCAAGCTGGTCGATCATCGCCGGGTGCGCGTAGCGTCCGCCCTTGGCGTCGGCGTAGATGTCCAGTTCGATCTGGCGCACGCCGTCGTCCAGTTGCTGCGTCAACGGCGGATGCCGGTAGTCCAGCACCGCGAACGTCGCTGGATCCAGGCGTTTCCACAGCGCCGCTTCGCTGGGCGCGAAGCCGGCGTGGTAGCTGTTGTGGCTGCCGATGTACTGCAGGTCGCCAAGCCTGGGTGCGGCGCACAGCGCAGATGGCAACAGCGCCAACACCGCCAGCGGCGCGCGCAGCGCAGCTGGCGCACTGCGGAGTTTCGACGACATCGGGACAGAACGTTGGGGGAACATCGTGGTCACGCTTGGTAACGATATCTCGACAGCATCCCGAGTGCAGTTGACGCGGGTGTTGCCAAATCGTGTCATGGTCCGCGCTGTGCCCACGATCGTGCGCGGTGTCCTATGCGTGCATGATCGTCGTCACGTTGTCGCGGCTGGTTTGGACAAGCACCGCCGGCGATGCGCTTTTGCCGCAACTCAGCGCGAAGCGTTGTCGTTGTTGCGAGAGCGACTTGGCCGCGACGGGCATTCCCGATCGCGCGCGTTGCGGCTGTCGGCCCAGGGCACGTCGAGCCGCTTCTATACGTAAACCCTGCGTCGCCGGGTGGCTCCCTGCCGTTGCCGCGCGTGCGTCATTGCGGCGTGCGCGTGCGCTGCAGGGCGAATGCCAGCAACGTCGCGTCCAGCCGTTCGCCGAGGCTGCGCGGCGCGTCCAGCCCCATGCGCTGCATGCAGGCGGCATCCGCCGCGGGACGCGCCAGCACCGCGCTGGCCACCGTCTTCAGCTTGGCGCCGGTGCTGGCAGTGTGCTGCTGAAGCCAGGACAGGGCGCGCAGCAGGCGTTGCTCGACCTCGGTGAAATCGCTGCCCAGCGGATAGTCGGGCAGGGTGCCGTCGCGGCGGAACGGCGCCAGCGCGTCGCGCACGCGCGCAGCCTGATTGCGTTGCCAGTGCGTGGGTGCTGCGAAGTCGGCGGCCAGCTTGCCGTTGGCCTTCGCCGTCTCCAGCAACGCAAGTTGCGCCTGCACGTCGGCGATCCCGACCATCGCCGCGATGCAGTCCTCGTCGGTCAGGCCGCGCAGGTCGGCGATGCCGTACTCGTTGACGTAGAGGTCGCGCAGGTGCCGCGGGATGGTGGTGTGGCCGTAGTTCCAGCGCACGTTCGACTGCGTTGCGCCGGCATCGCTGCGGACGGCGCGGAACATCAGTACGCTGCGCGCGTCGTCCAGCGCGTGCGCCATGGACACGAAGTTGTACTGGCCGCCGACGCCGGACACCACGCGGCCATCGTCCAGTGCATCGGACACCGCCGCGCCGAGCGCGGTGGCCATCATGCACGAGTTGAAGAAGCGCGCCTCGCGCCGCTGTACCCGGCGCAATGCCTCGTCGCCGTAGAGCTGGTTGATCTCGCTGATGCGGCGCATGCCGATCGCCGCGCGCGCCTGCGGATCCATGTCGCGCAACCAGGCGTAGAACTCCGGCGAACCCAGGTAGAACGCGCCCTGCAGGTATTCGCCCTCGCGCTCCAGGCGCTGCAGGTCCTGCGCATCGGCAGTGCCGTCGGCCACGCGCTGCAGCAGCGGCGCGTCGTCGAGCACCTTGCGCCGGATCACCCCGCACTGGACCAGTTGCCGGAAACCTTCGTTGAGCATCTCGCTGCAGCCGAACAGGCCGACCGCGAACGGCTCCAGGCCGCCGCATTCGCGCACCGCCGGATGCCACTCCAGTTCCGGATCCAGCGCCGCCAGCACCTGCCGGTAGCGCGCGTTGTCGGTATGCCGCAGCACCAGCGCATGGCACAGCGCATCGGCCAGCGTGCCGATGCCGATCTGCAGGGTGCCGCCGTCGCGCACCAGCGTGCTGGCGTACAGGCCGATGGCGTAATCGGCATCGGCGACCGGCTGCCGCGGCAGCCCGAACAGGCGCGGATACGGCCCCGGCGGCGTCACCACCACGTCGAAGAAGCTCGGCTCCACCGCCGCGCAGCCGCCGATCCACGGCAACTGCGGATCGACTTCGGCCACCAGCAGCGGCCGCGGCAGGCCGCGCCGCTGCACTGCGGCCAGGGTGTCCTGGGTGATGTCGTTGTTGCACGAGAACGACAGCCGGGTGCCGTCGGGTTCGAGCGCCACCTTCTGCACGATCAGGTTCGGCGCGCGCTGCGCCACCGCATCGGCGGCATGGGTGTAGTTGAGGCTGGTGTAGCTGCGCTGCGCCTGGGTCGAGCGCAGCAGCGCGCCGGACTGCATGTAGAACTCTTCGACCTGGATGTGCGCCGGCAGCGCATCGCGCTGCATCGCCTGCACGTAGCGCAGGCGCGGGAAGTCCTCGCCGAAATGGCGCTGCACGAACGGCCGCGCGAACCGACCCTGCAGCCCACCGCCGGGCGCCGGCGGATTGAGCGACAGCGCGGTGTAGATCTGCAGCGGCCGCGTCGGATCGTGCTCGATGCGCTCGTACAGCGCGTTGAGCAGGCGATGCGGCTTGCCCAGGCCCAGCGGTGCGCCCACGCGCAGCGGGCCGGCGATGCGCTGCAGGATCAGGTCGGCAGCGGCGTCGAGGTCGTCGAGATGATCGGTCATCGGCATAGCTTAGAGGGTGTGCCGGCGATTGCGTGGATCGTGGTGCGCGCGCGATGCGCGGGGTGCCGCGGCGTACGCGATTGGCGGCGACGACCCCCGGGCGTGGTGGCATGCCGATCGCCAGGGCATCGGTCGTTGCGCAAAAAAACGCTTGACATGCGTTTTGTTTACGCGCGTAATCATTGAAAATTTACGGGCGTAAACGAAATGTCGATCAGCGATGCGGAAGCCGTGGTCATGGAGGTGCTGTGGGAGCGGCACCCGCTCAGCGCCGAAGAGGTGTTCGCCGCCTTGTCCGGGCATGGCGGCTGGGCCGAACCCACGGTCAAGACCCTGCTCAACCGCTTGCTCAACAAGGGCGCGATCCGCGCCGACAAACAAGGCCGCCGCTATCTGTACACGCCCCTGCTGCAGCGCGCGCAGTGGGTGCAGCAACAGAGCGAAGGCCTGCTCGACCGCCTGTTCGGCGGCCGTATCGCGCCGTTGGTGGCGCACTTCAGCGAACGCGGCAAGCTCAGCGATGCCGATATCGCCGAACTCAAACGACTGATCCAGGAGCTGGACGATGAGCATTGACGGGATCGTGAGGGACCTCGGGAGTACCGCGCTGGTCGTCAGCGTGGCCATCGCGGCGGTGCTGGCATTGCGCGTGCCGATGCGGCGCGCGTTCGGCGCCGGCATCGCCTACGCGCTATGGATCGCGGTGCCATTGGCGCTGCTGGCGGCACTGTTGCCGAGCGGCTGGCGTCCAGCGTTGCCGGCGGGCTTGGCGCTGGACATGCCGGCGGTGCTGGTCGGCGTGACACGGGCGCAGATGTCGGTAGGCGACGGCGTGTCGGCGAGCGGACAGGCCACAGTCTGGTTGCTTTCGTTGTGGCTGGCGGGTGCGCTGGCCTCGGCGACCGTGCTGTGGCGGCAGCAGCGCCGCTACCGACGCAGCCTGGGTCGCTTGCAACCTGGCGAGGATGGCGTGCTGGTCGCCGAGCATGCGCTGCATGGGCCGCTGGTGCTGGGTGCGTGGCAGCCGCAAGTGGTGGTGCCGATGGACTTCGCCGCGCGCTATCCGCCGCCGCAGGCGCAACTGGTGCTGGCGCACGAACGCATGCATATCGCCCGCGGCGACACCCGCAGCAATCTGCTGCTCGCCGTGCTGCGCTGCGTGTACTGGTTCAATCCGCTGCTGCACTGGGCGGCCACGCGCTTCCGCCTGGATCAGGAACTGGCTTGCGATGCCGCGGTGCTGGTTCGCCATCCCGGCACGCGCCGGCATTACGCCGAGGCGATGCTGCAGACCCAGTTGGACGCGCTTGCCTTGCCGGTGGGCTGCCATTGGCAGGCGGGCAGCGTCCTGTGCCAGCGCATTGCCTTGCTGCGGCGTCCGGCGGTGCGCGGTTGGCGTCGTCGTCTGGGCCTCGCGGCGGTGACGCTGGCCGCGTTGAGCGGGAGTGCGATGGCACTGGCGTTGCCAACTGGAACAGATGCCACGGGCGTGGCACGCGATCTTGCTGCGAGCGAGGTGGATGGCACGTCGGCACGATCGGTGCAGCAGGCGTCGGTGGTCGCCGCGCGGACCGGAGCGCGGCCTGCCAAGGTGATCGACATGCCGCCCCCGAAATACCCGGATGAAGCGGTGCGTGCCGGCGTCTCCGGCAAGCTGGTCCTGCTGGTCGACGTGGATGCGCACGGGGCGCCGAGCGGCGTGCGCGTGCTGGATCATGGCAGCGGTAGCGCAGTCTTGGATGCTGCCGCGGTCACCGCCGCCTGGAAGTGGCGCTTCTCGCCGGCGACTGCGCACGGACGCGCTGTGGCCAGCCGCGTGAAGATCCCGGTCGCGTTCGACGTGGAAATGTACCCCGAGGAGGCGCCGGCTGGCGTCGCCGATGCTGCGAATTACCGCTGGTATCGCCTGGGCGAGGATGCCGGCGACACTTTGGCGAGCTTGTGCGACAAGGTGTTCTCCGGCAAGGGCGGCGCCGCGCCGCTGTGCGGCATGGCGCGGACCGTGCGATGAGTGCGCACTTGCGGACCGGCATGCTGCTGGCGTTGGTCCTTTCCGGCTGCGCCAGCCACGTGCCGAAAGACGCGCCGCAACCGACCCAGCGCATCGACTCGGTGGATCAGCGCATGCTGGAAACAGGATTCGGCGCGGCGCCCGGTGCAGCGGCGGTGCAGTCGTATCGGATGCAGCCGCAGGAAGTGTTCCGCATGCCGCAACCGCTGCAGGCGCCGACGCCGCAGTTGCCAGGCGCGTCGCTGCGCCGCACGTTGGCCCCGACCACGGTGTGCGTGCGGGTGATCCTGTCCGCGCAAGGCATGGTGGAGCGCAGCGCCCTGTTGAACGATCGCCCAGACTGCAGCGCGGGCGCGCAGCCGGAGATGGCCGATCTGCTGCAGGCGGTGCAGGACGCGGTCGCGCACTGGCGCTTCGTGCCGGCGGCGATCTGCACCTATGCCGATCCGGCGCAGCGGCCGGCGCAGGAGGGGCGCTGCGACGATGCGCAGTCGGTGCAGGAGGTGCCGGTGACGCTGGCCTACGCGTTCACCTTCGAGGTCCGACAGGGCAAGGCCAGCGTGCAGTCGGGACGCGTCGGCGGCGCGCGCTGAGCGCCGCGATCGCAGTGTGCGGTCTGCCTCGTCCGTTGCCGGGAACTACAGCATCTCCGGCTTGAACAGGCGCCGCCGCGAGATCTCCGGGCCGGACAGCATGAAGCGGCCGTCGCCCCGGTAGTGCAGGGTGCGCGGCCGCTTCGGCGAGGCGGCGACGTGCGCCTTGACCACCTCCCATACGAACAGGCCGTGTTTGCCGATCTGGCTGCCATCGTGCAGGCGGCATTCGAAGCTGGCGTAGCACTCGGCGATCAGTGGCGCCGCCAGGTGCGTGGCGGGCACCGCGGTGAGGCCGAAGTGCGCGAACTTGTCCAGGTCCGCACCGCTGGTATTGCCGATGCCGACCACGGTGTCGACCAGGTCGGCGGTGGGCAGGTTGATCACGCATTGCTTGCTGCGCCGGAGCAGCGCGAAGCTGTGGTTGGCGCTGGAAATGCAGCAGGCCAGCAGCGAGGGCGAGAACTCCAGCACCATGTGCCAGCCCAGGGTCATGATGTCGCGTTGCTGCTTCCACGCCGAACTGACCAGCACCACCGGGCCCGGCTCGAGGAAGCGGCGCACGTCCTGGGTGGGGAAGTCGAGCTTGCGGTAGCGGCGCATGCGCAGTCTGCCGTGGCGGGGCCTTCAGTCTCGCCGGCCCGGGTGAACGCGATGTCGGCGTCAGTCCAGCCGATGCACCGCGTCGGCGATGCGTGCCACTTCCTCGGCCTGGTGGCTGACGTAGAGCATCGGCAGGCGCACGTCGTCGCGTACGCGCTGCAGGTAGGGGATCAGTTCGCTGCGGCGGTCCGCGTCCAGCGCCGACAGCGGTTCGTCGAACAGCAGCAGCGACGGTTGCGACAGCAGCGCGCGGCCGATCGCCACGCGCTGCGCTTCGCCGCCGGAGAGCGTGTCGGGGCGCCGCCCGAGCAACGCGCCGATGCCGAGCAGCTCGACCACCGCGTCCAGTGCAAAGCGCGCCGGCCGGCCGCGGCCGTGGCGGCCGTAGCCAAGGTTGCGGCGCACGTCCATGTGCGGGAACAGGCGCGCGTCCTGGAATACGTAGCCGATGCCACGGCGATGCGCCGGCAGGTCGATGCCGGCGGCGCTGTCGTACAGCACCCGGCCATCGATGGCGATGCGCCCGCCGCGCGGCGGCAGCACCCCGGCGATGGCGTTGAGCAGGCTGGTCTTGCCCGCACCGGACGGACCGACCAGGGCGACCACGCGCGCCTGTTCCTCGATGCGCACGTGACGGGCGAAACGGCCGCGCTGCAGGTGCAGGTCGATGCTCAGCATCGGTGCAGGCTCCGGGTGCTTGCGCGGCTCATGCATCCGCCTCCGCGCCGCGCTGGCGCCGGACCAGCCACTCGGAGGCCAGCAAGGCGCCCAGCGAGATCGCCAGCGCCACCGCCGCCAGCCGCCAGATGCCGGCTTCGGCGCCGGGCACCTGCAGCAGGCTGTAGATCGCCGAGGCCAGGGTCTGGGTCTGTCCCGGGATGTTGGAGACGAAGGTGATGGTGGCGCCGAACTCGCCCAGCGCCTTGGCGAAGCCGAGCACGCCGCCGGCGACCACGCCCGGCCACGCCAGCGGCAGGGTGACGGTGAAGAACACCCGCCAAGGGCCTGCGCCGAGCGTGGCGGCGGCCGCTTCCAGGCGGCGGTCGGTGGATTCCAGGGCCAGGCGGATCGCCCGCACCATCAGCGGGAAGCCCATCACTGCGCTGGCCAGCGCCGCGCCGGTCCAGCGGAACGCGAACTGCACGCCCAGGTGCTCGAACAGCCAGCCGCCGATCGGCCCCTGCAGGCCGAACAGTTGCAGCAGCGCGTAGCCGGTGACGATCGGCGGCATCACCAGCGGCAGGTGCAGCAGCGCGTCCAGCAACGACTTGCCGAAGAAGCGGCGCCGCGCCAGCAGCCAGCCGCAGGCCACGGCGAACGGCAGGCTGGCCAGCGCCGCGACCAGCGCGACCTTGACGCTCAGCGCGATCGCGGTCAGTTCCTGCGCGGTGAAGTCGAACAACGCCAGGCCTCAACGGGCGAGCGAGAAACCGTGGCGACGGAAGATCGCCTGTGCCGGTGGCGTGCCCAGCCAACGCACGAAATCGGCAGCGCTCTTCGCCTGCGCGCTCGCCCGCAGCGGCGCCACCGGATACACGATCGGCGCGTGGCTGTCGGCGGGGAAGGTCGCCACCACCCGCACCTTCGGTTCGGCCTGGGCGTCGGACCCGTAGACGATGCCCAGCGGCGCTTCGCCGCGCGCCACCAGCATCAGCGCGCTGCGCACGCTCTCGCTCTCGGCCAGGCGCGGCTGCACGCTGTCCCACTGACCCAGCGCCTGCAGTGCGGCGCGCGCGTACTTGCCGGCCGGCACGCTGGCGGTCTGGCCGACCGCCAGGCGCCCCTGCGCGCCGAGCGCGGCGAGCAGCGCGCCGGGTTTGCGCAGGTCGACCTGCGCCTTGCTGGCGGCCTGCGCCACCAGCACCAGCGTGTTGCCGAGCAGGTCGCGGCGCAGTGCCGGATCGATCAACTTGCGCTGCTGCAGGTAGTCCATCCATTCCTGGTCGGCGGACACGAACACGTCCGCCGGCGCGCCCTGTTCCACCTGCCGGGCCAGCGTGGAGCTGGCGGCGTAGGACACCTGCACGGGGGTGCCGCTGGCGCGCTGGTAGGCGCTGGCGGCCTCGTCCAGCGATTCCTTGAGGCTGGCGGCGGCGAACACGGTCAGCGGCGTCTGCGCCGAGACCGGCGCGATCGCGGTGGCGGCGATCAAGGTGCACAGGCACAGCAGGCGGCGCAGCGGTCGGGTCATGGGTCACTCCAGCGGGATAGGGGAGGCGATGCGACAGGGCGCGGCGGCGCGCGCGCCTACGGTCGCGCAGCGCTGTCGCAACTCCGCATCCTAGCGCGCCGGCGGCGCGCTGCCTGCTCACGCCGCCGGCGGCGCCAGGTCGTCGGTGCGGCCGGCCTGGATGTTGGCGCGCACCGACGGCTGCATCAGCCGCGGCTCGGCCAGCGTCGCATCGCGCGCCTGGCGCAAGGCCACGAAGGCCGCTTCTTCGATGCCATCGCGCACATGGATGTTGCTGCGGCGCTGTTCGCCGATGCTGGTCTGGCAGGCCACCGCGCGGCCGCCTGCGCCGTAGTCGTGGCACACGAACACGCGCGTCGCCTCCGGCAGCGCGTACAGCCGCTGGATCGAGCGGTACAGCGTGGCCGCGTCGCCGCCGGGGAAATCGCAGCGCGCGGTGCCGCTGTCGGGCATGAACAGCGAATCGCCCGGGAACAGCGCATCGCCGATCAGGTAGGCGACGCTGTCGCCGGTATGGCCGGGCACGGCGATCACCTGCGCGTGCACACTGCCGATCGCGAAGCGCTCGCCATCGGCGAACAGGTGATCGAAGCCGCAGCGCGCCTGCGCTTCCGCGTCCAAGCCGAACTGCGGCGCGAAACGGGCGCGTACCTCGCGGATGCCGTCGCCGATCGCCAGCGTCGCCTGCGGCCAGCGCTGCTTGAACCATTGCGCGGCGGAGACATGATCGGCGTGGGCGTGGGTCTCGAGAATCCAGCGCAGGTGCAGCCCGCGCGCGTCCAGGCAGGCGGCAAGCGCCTGCGACGGTGCGTCGTCCAGTGCGCCGGTCTGCGGGTCGTAGCCGACCACCGGGTCGATCACCGCGGCGTCGTGGCCGTCCTCGACCACGTAGCTCCAGGTGCCGGAACCGGCGTGGTGGAAGGCGTGGACGTGCGGATGCTGGCTCATCGATCGCTCCGGGTGGCGGCAGGTGGCGCGGCGCTGCAGTAGATGCCGTGCAGCACCTCGAGGATGTGCTGCACCGGGCCGGGCACCAGCGAATAATAGATGGTCTGACCCTCGCGGCGGGTCTGCACCAGTCCATCCTCGCGCAGCAGCGCCAGGTGTTGCGACAGCGCCGACTGGCTCAGCTCCACACGTGCGTTGAGCTCGCCGACCGATTGCTCGTGGTCCACCAGCAGGCACAGCAGCAGCAGCCGCTTCTCGTTGCCGAGCGCCTTCAGCAGGCGCGCCGCCTCGCTGGCGTGCGCGCGCATCGCAGCAGGGTCCAGGGCGGTTGCGGCGCGGCGCGGCATGGGCTCAGAAATCGACCGGGCCACCGGCCGCGGTCCAGCCCAGGAAGCCGCCGGTCAGCGAGCGCACCGCGGTGTAGCCCAGATGCTGCAGGCTCAGTGCCGCCAGGGTGGAGCGGCCGCCGCTGGCGCAGTACAGCAGGATCGGCTGGTCGCGTCGGGCCAGCGCCGGATCGGCGTCGAGACGGAATTCGAGGATGCCGCGCGGGATGTTGATGGCGTTGGGCAGATGGCCCATGGCGAACTCGCCGGGTTCGCGCACGTCGATGATCCACTCGCCGGGCAGCGGCGTGGCGGCGGCATCGGTGTGGGCAGGGGTTTCGTGGATCTGCGCGCGTGCGCGGTCGACCAGGACTTGGGCGGAGGAGGCGGGCATTGGGGGTGCTCGGCGGGAAAGTGCGGCCATCATATCAGTTGACTCTAATATAAGAAAATTCTAATTTATCTCGCGGCCAGCCTCGGGCGGCCGCGCCCGATCTGCCGCGGTGGGGTGCCCACCGACGGCGCGGATGCGCCCTTTCCTCTGGAGTTCGATCATGCGTGTGCTTCGTTGGCCGATCCGCTGTGCCTGGCGTGCTGGACGGCGGCGCGGGACGCTTGCGTCTGCCGCTGCGCCGGCCCGCGGCAGCGGTCGCGCACCCCCGGTGGGCGCGCTCGTGGCGCTCGCGGCGCTGGCGCTCGCTGGTTGTCGCCATGACGCCGAAAGCCTCGCGCCGCCGCCGTTGCCGGCGCTGGCGACTGTGCCGGTGGAGCCCGCGGCCATGGCCTCGCGCTCCTGGGACGGCGTCGTGACCGCGGTGGAGTACGCCGATCTCAGCGCGCAGACCAGCGGGCGCGTGCGCAGCGTCGCGGTGGATGTGGGCGACCGGGTCGCCGCCGGCCAGGTGCTGCTGCAACTCAGCGCGGTGGAACAGCGCGCCAGCGTGGCCAGTGCGCAGGCGCAAGTGCGTGCCGCCACGGCCAGCGCCGACGAGGCCGAGGCCAGCTATCGCCGCTATGTGTCCCTGGCCGGGGCGCAATACGTGTCCCGCGCGCAACTGGACCAGGCCCGCGCCACCCGCGATGCGGCGAACGCCGCACGCGCTGCCGCCGTCGCGCAACTGGCGCAGGCGCAGCAGCCGGCCGACTACACCGTGGTGCGCGCGCCGTTTGCGGGCGTCATCAGCGCGCGTCAGGTGCAGCCGGGCGAGGCGGTGGCGGCCGGGCAGGCCTTGCTGTCGCTGTACGTGCCCGGCGCGCAGCGCATCGAGGTGCAGGTGCCGCAGTCGGATGCGGACGCTGTCCGCGCCGCGCGTCGCGTGCAGGTGCGGTTGGACGATGGACGCCTCCTGCAGATTCCGCAGATGACGGTGTTCCCTACCGCCGATCCACGCAGCCACAGCGTCACGGTGCGGGTGCCGTTGCCGGCGCTGCAGCCGGCCCCGGCACCCGGTACCACGGCCAAGGTCGAGATGCCGCTGGTTGCCGGCGATGCCGCGGAGGCGGCGCCGTTGCGCATTCCGCTGTCGGCGCTGCTGCAGCGGGGCGAACTCAGCGCGGCCTATGTGCTGGCCGACGGTCGGCTCAGCCTGCGGCAGCTGCGGATCGGGCAGCGCGATGCGCAGCGCGTGGAAGTGCTGGCCGGGCTGCGCACGGGCGAGTGGGTGGTGCGCGATCCGGTCGCTGCCGGGCAGGCGCTGGCCGCGCAGCGGCGCGCGCTGGCGGAGCGTTGAGATGGCTGCCGGTTTCGGGATGTCCGGCCGCCTGGCGGCGTTCTTCCAGGCCAATCCGCTGACGCCGGTGCTCGCCCTGCTCGGCCTGCTGCTTGGTCTGGCGGCGGTGGCGATCACCCCGCGCGAGGAAGAGCCGCAGATCGACGTGACCATGGCCAACGTGTTCGTGTCGCTGCCGGGCGCCGATGCGCGCGAGGTCGAACAGCTGCTGAGCACGCCGCTGGAACAGAAGCTCGACGAGATCGAGGGTATCAAGCACGTGTACTCGGTGAGCCGCCCCGGGCAGGCGGTGTTGACCGTCGAATTCCAGGTCGGGGTGCCGCGGCAGACCGCGCTGGTGCGCCTGTACAACCAGGTGTATTCCAACCTGGACGTGTTGCCGACGCAGATGGGCGCCAGCGCGCCACTGGTCAAGCCCAAGGGCATCGACGACGTGCCGGTGATGAGCGTGACCCTGTGGAGCGACGATCCGCAGCGCAGCGCCGCCGACCTGGGGGCGATCGCGCGCACCCTGGAGACCGAACTCAAGCGCATCCCTGGCACGCGCGACATCTACAGCATCGGCGCGCCGCCGCGGGTGGTCACGGTGACGCTGGATCCGGCGCGGCTGGCCGCCTACGACCTCACCGTGGCCGACCTCGGCCAGGCGCTGCAGGGGGCGAACGTGGTGCGTCCGCTCGGCGACCGCATCGGTGGCGGCGGTGCGGTGCCGCTCAGCGCCGGGCGGTTCCTGGCCGATGCCGACGCCGTGCGCGAGCTGGTGATCGGCGTGCACGACGGCCGGCCGCTGCAGTTGCGCGATGTGGCACAGACCCAGGCCGGTGCCGACCTGCCCACGGCCTACGTGTGGTACGGCACGCCGCCCACGCGCGGCGGCCCGGCGCAGGGGCGCGCGCCGGCGGTGACCCTGGCCATCGCCAAGAAGCCGGGCAGCGACGCCTCGGCGCTCACCCGCGCGGTGAGCGCGCGCCTGCAGGCCCTGCGCGGCGAACTGCTGCCGCAGGGCGTGCATGCCGAGGTCACCCGCGACTACGGCACCAGCGCGGCGGCCAAGGCCGCCAAGCTGATCCACAAGCTGGTGTTCGCCACCGCCTCGGTGGTGCTGCTGGTGCTGTTCGCGCTGGGCTGGCGCGAGGCCATCGTAGTCGGCAGCGCGGTGGTGCTGACCCTGGCGCTCACGCTGTTCGCCTCGTGGGCGATGGGCTTCACCCTCAATCGCGTGTCGCTGTTCGCGCTGATCTTCTCCATCGGCATCCTGGTCGACGACGCCATCGTGGTGGTGGAGAACATCCACCGCCATCTGCGCGCCGGCGGCAAGACCTTGCGCGAGGCGATTCCGCCGGCGGTGGACGAGGTCGGCGGCCCGACCATCCTCGCCACCTTCACCGTGATCGCGGCGCTGATGCCGATGGCCTTCGTCAGCGGCCTGATGGGGCCGTACATGCGGCCGATCCCGATCAACGCCTCGGTCGGCATGCTGCTGTCGCTGGCGATCGCGCTGGTGGTGACGCCCTGGCTGGCGCTGAAGCTGCTGAAGCGGCATGTGCCGGCGCAAGCCGCGCAGGCACACGCGCGGGGCGACGCGCCACCGCGCCTGCAGCGCCTGTTCGGGCGCTTGCTGCACCCATTCCTGGATCCTGTCCGCGGCGCGCGCCGGCGCGGCTGGCTGTTCGCCGACATTGCGGCACTGCTGCTGGCCGCGGTGGGCCTGGTCGGGCTGCAGTGGGTGGTGCTGAAGATGCTGCCGTTCGGCGACAAATCGGAACTGCAGATCGTGGTCGACCTGCCCGAAGGCAGCACCGTGCAGGACACCGATGCGTTGCTGGTGGACCTGGCCGGGGTGCTCGACCGCGCGCCCGAGGTGCACGACTACCAGGGCTATGCCGGGACCTCGGCGCCGGTCAACTTCAATGGCCTGGTGCGGCAGTACTTCCTGCGCAGCGGCAACAACGTCGGCGACCTGCAGGTGAACCTGGTCGACAAACACCAGCGCACGCGCCACAGCCATGCCATCGCCCGCGCGCTGCGTCCGCCGCTGGCGGCGATCGCACGCCGGCATGGCGCCTCGCTGAAGGTGGTGGAGGTGCCGCCGGGGCCGCCGGTGCTGTCACCGTTGGTGGCCGAGGTGTACGGGCCGGACTATCCGCGCAGCCGCCAGCTCGCCCTGGCGCTGGAGCGGCGCTTCCTGCGCACGCCGAACGTGGTCGATGTCGACACCAGCGTGGAGAGTGCCGCCACCCGCGAAACGCTGGTGGTCGACCGCGTGCGCGCCGCGCGCCTGGGCGTGA
Organism: Xanthomonas sp. LMG 12461; assembly: GCF_009192935.1. NCBI lineage: Bacteria > Pseudomonadati > Pseudomonadota > Gammaproteobacteria > Lysobacterales > Lysobacteraceae > Xanthomonas > Xanthomonas sp. LMG 12461. The sequence goes on along the minus strand of NZ_NQYT01000061.1, from coordinate 52,485 downwards.
GTCAGGCCTCCATCGCCGATGCCCTGGCCACGGCGGTGCAGGGTCTGGACGTCACCTGGCTGCACGATGGCACATCCAAGGTGGCACAGCCGGTGCGGCTGCGCCTGCCGGGCGCCGCACAGGCCGCCAGCGCGCGCCTGCTGGCGCTGCGCGTACGCGGCGGCGATGGGCAACTGGTGCCGCTGTCGGAACTGGTCACGGTGCAGCGCCTGCCCTGGGACGACAGCATCGCGCACAAGGACCTGCGGCCGGTGGTGTACGTCACCGGCGACGAAGCCGGACGCCTGGACAGCCCGCTATACGGCATGTTCGACCTGGTCGGGCAACTGCGCAGCCACCGGCTCGATGGGCAGACGCTGCAGCAGCATTTCATCGCGCCGCCGGTCGACACCGCCGACTTCGCGGTGAAATGGGACGGCGAATGGCAGATCACCTACGAGACCTTCCGCGACATGGGCATCGCCTACGCGGTGGGCCTGTTGCTGATCTATCTGCTGGTGGTGGCACAGTTCCGCAGCTATCTGCTGCCGCTGGTGATCATGGCGCCGATTCCGCTGACGGTGATCGGGGTGATGCCGGGTCATGCCCTGCTCGGCGCGCAGTTCACCGCGACCAGCATGATCGGCATGATCGCCCTGGCCGGCATCATCGTGCGCAATTCGATCCTGCTGGTGGACTTCGTCCGCCATGCCCTGGCGCAGGGACGCAGCGCCGAGCAGGCGGTGATCGAGGCCTGTGCGGTGCGCGCACCGCCGATCGTGCTGACCGGCCTGGCGGCGATGCTGGGTGCGCTGTTCATCCTCGACGATCCGATCTTCAACGGCCTGGCGGTGGCGCTGCTGTTCGGCATCCTGGTCAGCACCGCACTGACCCTGCTGGTCATCCCGTTGCTGTACTACCCGCTGGCACGGCGCGAAGCGGCGATGTGAGCGCAAGGCTGCGTCCACACGCCGTTACCGGTGCTGGCGTAGAGTCGAAATCCCTTTCTGCGAAGTGGAGTTTCCACGATGCCCATCGGCGATCCGATCCGCGTCACCCTCGAGCAGGACACGGACTTCGCGTTCCGCATTCGCTTCGACGAAACCACGCTGGAGCCCTGGTTGAGCGACGAAACCGCGCCGCTGGGCCAGGAGCGCGGCCCCAATCCCACGCGCATCCTGCTGGCCGGCATCGCCAATTGCCTGGCGGCCAGCCTGCTGTTCGCGATGCGCAAGTACAAGAACGATCCGGCCGGCGTGGTCGCGCACATCACCGCCACGCCGATGCGCAATCCGGAAGGGTTCTGGCGCATTCCGCAGGCCTCGGTGGAACTGCAACTGCCCGTCGCCAACCAGGACTACGCGCAGCTGGAACGGATCCTGGCCCAGTTCGAGCAGTTCTGCGTGGTCACCCAGAGCGTGCGCCAGGGCATCGACGTGCAGGTCACGGTCAAGGATGCGCAAGGCACCGTGCTGCTGGGCGACAAGAGCATCGAGGCCGGCGCATGACCACGCTGCTGCATGTCGCCTGCCCGCACTGCGCCGCGCTCAACCGGGTGCCGGAGGCGAAACTGACGGACGCGCCGCAATGCGGACGCTGCCATCGCGGCTTGTTCGACGCCACACCGGTCACGCTGACCGCCGAGACGTTTGCCGCGCATGCCGAGCGCAGCGAGCTGCCGCTGCTGGTGGACGTGTGGGCGCCGTGGTGCGGCCCATGCCGGACCATGGCCCCGCACTTCGCCGCCGCGGCCGCGCAGCTCGAGCCGCGGCTGCGCCTGGGCAAGCTGGACAGCGACGCGCAGCCGGCGTTGGCCCGGCGCTTCGGCATCCGCAGCATCCCGACGCTGCTCCTGCTGCGCCAGGGCCGCGAACTCGGCCGACACAGCGGCGCCATCGGCACCGCCGAGATCGTGCGCTGGACGCGGGCACAGTTGAATTCTGCGTGACGCTCTCGTAGCAGCGGCTTCAGCCGCGATAGGTTTGCCCAGGAAAGCCCATCGCGGCTGAAGCCGCTCCTGCACGGTGCGCCGGGCTTACTTGCCCAGCGCTGCGTTCAACGTGGCCGCCAGATCCGCACCGGCCTGGCGCAACTGCGCCTCGGCCACCGGGCGCCAGGTCGTCACGTAATCGGGCGGCAGCGTGGCGCCGGGCGGATAGAAGCCCGGACGCAGCATGATCTTGCAGGAGGCCTCGGCCCACGCCGCGGCCGGCGGCGGCAGCGCGCTGCCCGCCGGCGAGGGCGCCGGCAACGGCTGCTTTTCCAGCTCGGCCAGGTAGGCCTGCTCGTCCAGTCCGCGGCTGCGCAGCAGGCCGCTGTCCCACAGCGAGTGCAGATTGCTGCCCTTGCCCTCGAACTGGATCTGCACGGTGTTGGCGCCCTTGTCGCGGGCGTAGCCGGCATGCAGCGGCTGCTGCACGTCGCCGGCGAAATGCACCACGAACTTCAGCGCCTGCGCACGCGCGGCCTGCGGCTGGCTGCGGTCGGCGAGGATCGCGGCCTGGCGGCGCAGCGCCTCGACCGCGCAGTTGCCGTCCGGGCAGTCGCGGGTCTGTTCGTAGTGGCAGTCGTTCTCGGCCAGGTTGACGTAGTGCCAGCGCGCGCTGCGCTTTCCCAGGTCGGGATCGTGTTCGCGGAGCTGGTCGGCCCAGTTGGCGACGCCGGCCAGGGTCGGGTCGGGTTCGCCCTGCAGCAGGGTGCGGACCTGCGCGCGGGCTTGCGGGGTGAGTTGTGTGTCGGCGAGATCGGCGACCAGGCGGTGACCCAGCGGGCCCCAGGCGAAGGCGGCGGACGGTGCGGCGGCGAGGGCCGCGGCGAGCGCGGTGCGAACGAAGGGAGAGATTTTCATGCGCCGATTCTAGCCGGCGCCGACGACGCGGCCATGACGCGCGTCAGGTCTGTTGCGTTGCCGCTCAGCACGGCGGACGCCGGTGCCAGACGGCGTCGCCGACCGCGCCGAGCCGCATCCGAGGACGCGACCCGGCTGCAGGCTCAGAAATACATCAGGTACGCGACGCCGTAGGTGACCGGATCGAGCTTGGCCTTGCCGAGCGTGCTGCCGTCCACTTTCACGTCGCTGCGCATGCCGGTCCAGCGCGCATCCACGCGGATCGCGCTGCGTTCGCCGACCGCGAAATCCACGCCGGCATGCAGCGCCGGGCCAATGCTGTCCTTGAACTTCACGTCGTTGGACGCGAACGCGCCCTTGCCGTCGCTGCCGAGGAAGGCGGTGTAGTTGAGGCCGGCGCCGACGAACGGGGAGATGTCGCCGTTGCCGTTGAAGTGGTACTGCAGCGAGATGGTCGGCGACAGCATCCAGGCGCTGCCGATATCGCCGCCGCGGTCCAGGCCGATCTTCTGCTGGCCGACCAGGCCCTGGATTTCCACGCCGAGGTTGCCGCGGAAGAAGTATTCGTAACTGAACGACACGGCCGGCGCGACGTCGGCGTCGAAGCGCTGGTCGCTGCCGCGCAGCGTGCCGTTGGACGACCCCGGCACCATGCCGTGCAGACCATAGCTGGTGGTGAAGTGGCCGGCCGACTGCGCCGCGGCGGGCAGGGCGATGCTGGCGAGGGCGGCGACGGCAAGGCGACGGAACAGGCGTGGCGGCATGGGAGACCCCGGTGGACGACGAGTGGGCGGATGCGAACCCCGTGTCGGCCTGGCGGGCACCGATCCACATCCGTGTGGCGCGTAGTCTGCCAGAGAAGCGGGGCGGACGCGCTGCGCTCCGGCGAGGCCGCGTGTGCGGCCCGCGCGTCGATCCGGTACGGCCATGCTCCGGAATGGCGCCGCTGCCGCGAGCGGCGCCGATCCTGTTGCCGCCGGCGCCGCAGGTCGCAGCGGCGCCGGCGCCCGTCTCAGAACTTCATCACGTAGGCCAGGCCGTACACCAGCGGATCGATGTGCGCGGTGCCCAGGTCGCTGCCGTTGACCTTGACCTTGCTGTCAATGTCGATCCAGCGCATGTCCACGCGCAGCGCCGACTTGTCGGTGAGCGCGATGTCCACGCCGGCATGCGCGGCCAGGCCCCAGGAGTCGTCCAGCTTGAGCTTGCTGCCGGCCAGCGCGCCGGTGGTCTTCTCGCTGAAGAAGGTGGTGTAGTTGAGGCCGGCGCCGACGAACGGCGAGACCTTGCCGGCGCTGTTGAAGTGGTACTGCAGTGACACCACCGGCGGCAGGTGCTTGGTGCTGCCGACCTTGCCCACGCCCTTGACGCTGATGTCGTGCTCGAACGGCAGCGCAGCCAGCACTTCCACGCCCAGGTCCTGGTGCACGAAGTACTCGAAGGTCACCGTCGGGCGGATGTTGCTGTCGATGCGCAGCGGCAGGGTGCCGCCGGCGAGCGTGCCGTTGTCGGACTTCGGGTTGACCTGGTGGGCGCCGATGCCGATGGTCCAGTCGCCTTGCGATTGCGCCAGCGCCGGCAGGGCGCACAGGGTCAGGGCGGCGGCCAGGCCGGCGAGCAGGAGGGGGGAGGTGGTGCGCATGGTGGAGTCTCGGTTGGGTGTGGGCGCAGTGTCCGGCGCGCCGCCCCATGCCGCCTTGATCCTGATCAAACCGGCGTGCCCGGCGTGGCGCGGCCGGCCTGCTAGAATGGGATTTCCCCTTCCATCCGCCGCGCCAGGCGCGGCCGCAGGAGCTACTGAAATGGCAATCAAGGTCGGCATCAACGGTTTCGGTCGCATCGGGCGCAACGTGCTGCGCTCGGCGGTGCAGAATTTCGGCAGCGACATCGAGATCGTCGCCATCAACGACCTGCTCGAGCCGGATTATCTGGCTTACATGCTGCAGTACGACTCCGTGCACGGCCGCTTCCAGGCGGAGGTGTCGGTCGACGGCAATCATCTGCTGGTCAACGGCAAGAAGATCCGCCTGACCCAGGAGCGCGATCCGGCGGCGCTGAAGTGGGGCGAGGTCGGCGTGGACGTGGTGATCGAGTCCACCGGCCTGTTCCTGACCAAGGAAACCGCGCAGAAGCACCTGGACGCCGGCGCCAAGAAGGTGATCCTGTCGGCGCCGTCGAAGGACGACACGCCGATGTTCGTGTATGGCGTCAACGACAGCACCTACGCCGGCCAGGCCATCGTCTCCAACGCCAGCTGCACCACCAACTGCCTTGCGCCGCTGGCCAAGGTGATCAACGACAAGTGGGGCATCAAGCGCGGCCTGATGACCACCGTGCACGCGGCCACCGCCACCCAGAAGACCGTGGACGGGCCGAGCAACAAGGATTGGCGCGGCGGCCGCGGCATCCTGGAGAACATCATTCCGTCCAGCACCGGTGCGGCCAAGGCGGTCGGCGTGGTGATCCCGGAGTTGAACAAGAAGCTCACCGGCATGAGCTTCCGCGTGCCGACCTCGGACGTGTCGGTGGTCGACCTGACCGTGGAACTGGAGAAGCCGGCCACCTACGCCGAGATCTGCGCTGAGGTGAAGGCGCAGAGCGAAGGCGCGCTGAAGGGCATCCTTGGCTACACCGAGGACAAGGTGGTGGCCACCGATTTCCGCGGCGACGCGCGCACCTCCATCTTCGACGCCGATGCCGGCATCGCCCTGGACGGCACCTTCGTCAAGCTGGTGTCCTGGTACGACAACGAGTGGGGCTACTCCAACAAGTGCCTGGAAATGGTCAAGGTGGTGGCGAAGTAAGCCGCCTGGCGTCGTCCACAAAGAAAGCGCCGTGCGGCGCTTTTTTTGTGTCTGTCCTATCGCCGTTGTGAACCGGCTGCCGTTGGCGCTGCGCTTACTCGGCTTCGATGCGCATGTCCTCTCCGCTACCGGTCACTTTGACCCGGCTGCCGACCGCCAGCCCGGACACCTCGGCACTGGGCTTGGAGACCACCACTTGCGTCTTGTTGTCGAAGCGGACTTTAACCATATAGTGCGCCGCCGGGCCATTGCCGGCGATCTTGGCGCCGACGGTCTTGCCTGCGGCTTCGCCGGCGCCAGCGGCCACTGCCGTTGCGCCGACGTTGGCATTGCTGGCTTTCAAACCCAAAATGCTGCCAGCCATGCCGCCGAGCTTGGACGCGACATCGGTGATCTTCTTAGTGCGCTCAGGCACGTCCGTATTCTTGTTCTCGATCGGCTCCAGCGCCACGATCTCGCCGTGCCGTACTTCTGAGGCCATCGCGGATGCGGCCATCGCCAGTAGTGTCAATGCGATAGCCGACCAAGCGAAGCGGACGAGCGGTTTCTTTGCGGTCATTGATCTGCCCCTGTAGGTATGATGAAGCGCTGGCTTACCTGCGCTGTGCTTACTTGCTTTTCTTTGGCCGGCCCCAGCTTCGGAAGTAAGGATCGCATTTGCTGCCGGCGAAGTCGTAGCGGGTGATGATGCCCTCGGCATTTGCGATGAAGGTGACTTCGCAGTGATGTTCGGCCGGCACATACACCTGCTGGCTGTGCTCGTTCTGTTCGAAGATCGGTGTGGGCGCCATGCCCCCGCCGCCCGGGGTCATGCCGACGACTGCGCCCTGCGTGGTCCAGTAGTCGGTGCGGTAGTGCGCATCGACACCGAAGTTGTATGTATAGGCGGTTTCGTGAGTCTCGGGGTTTTCAGAGGTGTACAGGCCACGGTCTACCGGCCACTGCATCATCAATTCGCCGGCGTCGTGACCGACCCAGCTGCGGGCGATATCTTCGGGTTTGCCGAACATGTCGGCAGAAGAGAGTGGCGACACGCCTAATAGCGCAAAAGCGCACAGCAAGCGCATAACGCAGGAGCGACGAAACCTGTGCATTGCGGTACATCCTTGCTCTAGTGGTGCTGGATCCATGGACGAGCGTATCGAGCGCGATTGCGCGATTTCTATCACGCTCAGGTGACGCCGACAAGCGCCCTTGGATGCTTCCTTGGCTGACCTTCCAATAATATTTCCTACAGCGCCTGCAGGATCAGCGAGTGCCAGCCGGTGCGGTAGGTTTCGTAGCCGGGAGAGGCGGCGTGCGCGATGCAGTGCGGCCGGCCGTCGAGATCGATCAGCACGGCGCCGCGCGGCTGCTTGAACAAGGCATCGCGGCCGTCGAAGTCGATCCGGTCCTGCAGCATGCGCCCGGCCGAGTCGGCCAGCACCCGGCCCTGCGCATCGACGATGCAGACGCGGCTGCGGCCCCATTCGGATTCGGACAGCGGCGTGCGCTGCACGATCGTCTGCGCCAGCGCGTCCCAGCGGAACACGATGCCCAGCACGCCTAGTACGCGGCCATCGACGCGACCGCCGTCGCGCACCGTGCATGCGTACACCAACACGCGCTCGCCGTCGGCCAGCGCGCTGGCATGCACGTCCTGAAAGCCGAATTCCTCGCCGCTGCGCGTGCGCATCGCGTGTTCGAACCATGGCTGCGCGGAGACGTCGCTGCCGACCGAGCCGAACTGCCGTGGCCGGCCGTTGGCGCGGATGCGGCCATCGCTTCCGGCCAGGATCAGGTCGAAGTAGACCGTGTACGAATCCAGGATCTGGCCCATGCGCCGCGAGGCGTAGGCCAGCGCCTCGGCATCGCTGTCGGCACGCGCCGCGGCGACCACCGCGGCGTCGGTGGCCCACCAGCGCACGTCGCAACTGCGCTCGTAGAGGTTGCGGTCGATCAGGTCGATGTTGCTCAGGGCCAGCTCGCTGAGCCGCGTGCGACGCACGTCGTCCTGCAGGCGGCCCAGTGTCTGCCGCATCTCCGCGCTGGTGCGCGCGGCGACCTTGTCCAGGTCCTGGGTGGCCTCGGCCACGCGTCGCGACAGCCCGTCCATTTCCTGCGCGATCACGCTGAAGCCGCGTCCGGCGGCGCCGATCCGCGCCGACTCGATGCGCGCGTTCATGGAGATCATGTGGGTGGTGCGGTTGATCGCGTCGATCCCCTGCAGCGAGCGGCGCAACTGGCCGAGCAACTGGTCGGACAAGCCGACGACGGCGCGAATATGGTCATCGATCCCCGCGTCGGCGGGGTGGGCGGGTAGGTTCATTCATGCTGCCGGTGGGGTGGGAGAAAACAGCAGACGGACGGCGCGATAAGGGGTGTAGCGGCCGCCGGTGCACGGGACTTGAGGACGGTGCGAAGACCGTTTGTCGGAACGCCGGGCCTTGCGCTGACTGGGCTGCGGCCCCGTCCGTGGGCCGATGTCGGTGCCGAACTCGTCTACCATCTGCGCCAGGTCCGGCGCCGCCGGGCTCCCGGTGCGCGCCACGGGCGCCGCACCACCGCCTTTGGAGATGTGAGACGAATGGACAAGTTGGTCGTGCTGGTGGTGTTTGCGGCGCTGGTGGTGCTGGCGTTGCCACTGCTGTCGATCGTGGCCTTGGTTGGGCAGTCGCGCCTGCGCCAGCGGCTCGCCGCACTGGAGGCGCAGGTGGCGCGGATGGCCGCCGCCACGCCTGCCGCCGCAACGGATCGCGCCGATTCCGCGGCCGCTGCCGCAGAGGGCCAGGCTGCCGTCGCCGAACCTGAGCCCGAGGCGGAGGGCATGCCGTTCGCTGCAGGCCTCGACCTTCCGCGTCCAGACCCGTTCGCCGAGCGCGCCGCGGCGCCACCGCCGCTGCCGCCGCCCTTGCCGGTGCCTCCCGGGGACGACGATTTCGCGACGCTGGCCGCCGCGGTCGAACGCGCCGAGCAGCAGCAAGCCCAGGCGCGTACCGCCGCGACGGCCCAGCCCGCCGCGCCGCGTGGGCCGGATCCGATCGAACGGCTGTTGGGCGGGATCAAACGCTGGTTCACCGAGGGCAATGTCCCGGTCAAGATCGGCATGCTGGTGCTGCTGGCCGGCGTCGCCGCACTGCTGAAGTACGCCGGCGACCAGGGCTGGCTGCGCATGCCGATCGAGCTGCGCTACGCCGGTATCGCCGCCGCGTCGCTGGCCGGCCTGGCCTTCGGCTGGCGCCAGCGCACGCGCAAGCGCAGCTTCGCGCTGGCCCTGCAGGGTGGGGCGATCGGCGTGCTGCTGCTGACCGTGTTCGCCGCCTTCAAGCTGTCCGGGCTGATCCTCGCCGGCGCGGCGCTGGCGCTGAGCATCGCCCTGGTCGCGGGCATGTGCGTGCTGGCGGTGGCGCAGGAATCGCGCACGCTGGCGGTGCTGGGCACGCTGGCCGGCTTCCTCGCGCCACTGTGGCTGTCCACCGGCGGCGGCAACCATGTGGCGCTGTTCTCCTACTACGCGCTGCTCAATGCCGCGGTGTTCGCGATCGCCTGGTACCGGCCGTGGCGGGTGCTGAACCTGCTCGGGTTCGGCTTCACCTTCGGCATCGGCACGCTGTGGGGCGTGTTGCAGTACCGGCCCGAGAAGTTCGCCAGCACCGAGCCGTTCCTGCTGCTGTTCTTCGCCTTCTACCTGCTGATCCCGATCCTGTACGCGCGGCGCCAGGCAGCGCGCAGCACGCTGATCGACGGCAGCCTGGTGTTCGGCACGCCGCTGATCGCGTTTTCGCTGCAGGCGGGGCTGCTGCGCGGCGACGGCCTGCCGTTGGCCCTGTGTGCGCTGGGACTGGCGGCGATCTATGCCCTGCTGGCGGCGGCGCTGATCCGGCGCGCGAGCTTCGCGATGCTGGGGCAGGCGTATGCGGTGCTGGCGGTGGGGTTCGCCACGTTGGCGGTGCCGCTGGCGCTGTCCGCGCGCGCGACCGCCAGCGTGTTCGCGCTGGAGGGGGCGGCGTTGGCGTGGCTGGGCCTGCGCCAGCGGCGCTGGCTGCCGCAGTTCAGCGGCGCCGGCCTGCAACTGGCGGCGTCGTTCGGTTTCCTGGTGGGCGTGGAGGACATCGCCCAGGACACCCAGGCGGTGGCCAACGCCACCTTCATGAGCGGGCTGCTGCTGGCGCTGGCCGGCTTCGCCAGCGCCTGGTGCTACCGCCGTGGGCGGGCCGCCGTGCCGGCGCTGGGCTACTACGTGTGGGGGCTGTTCTGGTGGTGCGGGATCGGCGTCACCGAGATCGTGCGATTCGTCGACGCCGACGCGCGTGCCGACGTGCTGCTCGCCTGGGTCGCGGTCAGCGGCTGGCTCGCCGCCGAGGCGCAGCGGCGCTGGCCGGCACTGGCGCTGGCCGCGACCACGCTGGGTGGCCTGGCCCTGGCCTTGCCGCTGGCGGTCTGGCAGGCCGATGTGCACGGGCAGCCGTTCGCCGGGCATGGCGCCTGGGCCTGGGCGCTGTTCGCGGTGCTCGGCGTGCGCAGCCTGCTGTGCCTGCGCGACAGCGGTGGCGGCGTCGCGCGTGCGGCGCAGTTCGTGTGGTGGCTGGTGTGGCCCAGCGTGGTCGGGCTGCTGTGCACCTGGATCGCGCTGCACAGCGAGCTCGCCGCCGGCTGGCGCTGGATGCTGTTGCTGGCGCCCTGGTTGCTGGCGACGGCGCTGTCGCTGTGGCGCTGGAATTGGCTGGCGGCCCCGCTGGGTGCGGCATTCGCGCCGTGCCGCAGCGCGCTGCAGAGCACCTACTTCGGCCTGCTGGCGGTGGCCTGGCTGTACAGCCTGGGCCTGCCCGGCAGCAGCGCGCCGCTGCCCTGGGTGCCGGTGCTCAATCCGCTGGAACTGACCCAACTGGCGCTGCTGGTCCTGGGCGTGCGCTGGACCCGCACCGCGGAGCTGCCGGCGCTGCTGCGGCCCTGGCGCACCCAACTGTTGGCCGGTGCCGGCTTCCTGTGGATCACCAGCGTCACCCTGCATGCGGTGCATTACTGGGCGGCGGTGCCGTGGCCCGGCGTGCTTGGCAATGGCGTGGCGCAGACCAGCCTGACCGTGGTCTGGAGCGTGCTGGGCGTGCTCGGCTGGGTGCTGGGCTCGCGGCGCGGCCAGCGCGGCCTGTGGCTGGCCGGCGCGGTATTGATGGCGGTGGTGCTGGGCAAGCTGCTGCTGGTGGACCGCGGCAACCTCGGCAACGTCGCCGGTATCGCCTCGTTCATCGCGTACGGGTTGTTGTGTACGGTGGTCGGCTATCTGGCGCCGGCGCCGCCGCGCGCTGCCGAACCGGCCGAGGAGGCCATCCCATGATCCGACGTGCGCTGTTTCCATTGTTGCTGGCCGGGTTGCCGCTGTGCGCGTTCGCGACCAGCCAGCGCGACGACTACGCCCAGCAGTGGCCGCTGACCCTGCAGGACGCCGATGCCGGCGCCTATCGCGTGCAGCTCGACGATGCGGTCTACCGCAGCGCGCAGCGCGCCTCGCTGGGCGACGTGGAGGTGTTCAACGCGGCCGGCGACCCGCTGCCGGCGGCCCTGTTCGCCGCCGAACAGGCCGAGACGGCGCCGCGCCGGCAGCCGTTGCCGTGGTTTCCGCTGCCGGCGGCGCCCGACGGGCGGACCCCGGATCTGGAGCTGATCGCCGAGCGCGACAGCGACGGCAGTGTGCGCCGCATCCAGACCCGCGTGGCCGGCGCTGGCTCCGACGCGGGCGCTGCCGGCTGGCTGGTCGATGCCAGCGCGTTGCATGCGCCGCTGCGCGCGCTGTCGCTGCAATGGGCCGCCGCTGCGCAGCCACAGCAGGCGCGCTACCGCGTCGAGGGCAGCGACGATCTGCGCGACTGGGAGGTGCTGGTGGCCGATGCGACCCTGGTCGACCTCAGCAACCAGGGGCACCGGCTGCAGCAACTGCGCATCCCCATCGGCCGCGAAGTGCGCTATCTGCGCCTGCTGCCGCTGGCCGGTGCCGGCGCGCCGCCGCTGACCGGGGTGGAGGCCGAACTGGCACCGACGCCGGTCGTCGCCGACTGGCATTGGCAACAACTGGACGCGGCGAGCACCGATCCCGCGCAGCACGGCTATGCCTTCGTGTCGCCGGGGCGCTACCCGGTGACGCGCGTCGACATCGCCTTGCCCGGCAACAACGCCATCGAATGGCGCGTGCAGAGCCGCGACAGCGCCGAGGCGCCGTGGCAGGACCGCGCCGGTCCATGGTTGGCCTACCAGGTGGGCGGCGGCAGCCGCTCGCCGCCGCAGGCGCTGACTGCGCCGGTGCGCGACCGCTACTGGCGGTTGCTGGCGGCGCAGGACCCGGGCCGGCAGCGGCCGGCGCTGCGCCTGGGCTACCAGCCGGAGACGCTGGTGTTCCTGGCGCAGGGCGCGCCGCCTTATGCGCTGGCCGCCGGCAGTGCGCGCACCCAGCGTGCGCAGGCGCCGCTGGCCGCCGCGTTGCAGGCCTTGCACACCCAGCGTGGGCCGCAATGGGCGCCGGCCACTGCCAGCCTCGGCGCGGCGCAGCCACTTGCCGGTGCCGCGGCGCTGCAGGCGCCACCGCCGCCGCGCGACTGGAAGACCTGGCTGCTGTGGGCGCTGCTGGTCGGCGGTGCGCTGCTGGTGGTCGGTTTCGCGCTCAGCCTGCTGCGCAAACCCGGCGCCGGCGAGGGCACGGGCTGATCGATCCCGCGGCGACGGCGTGCACGCCGCGCCGCGCGCGCGGGGCAGCGCACCGTCCCCCAGCGATTTGCCGCTGTGCGGCCGACGCCGGACAATGGCGGTTTCGCCGGCGCGCGGCGATCGGCCGAACGGCGTGCACCCGACGTTCCGATGCCGACGCCGATACTGCACCGATGGCGCGGTTTTCCCTTTGCAACCCCACGAAAGCGAGCAATCACATGTCCATCCTGCGAATGACCGATCTCGACCTGTCCGGCAAGCGCGTGCTGATCCGGCAAGATCTGAATGTGCCGATCGACAATGGCCTGATCACCTCCGAGCAGCGCATCCTGGCCTCGGTGCCGACGCTCAAGCACGCGCTGGAGCAGGGCGCGGCGGTGATGGTGACCTCGCATCTGGGCCGGCCCAAGGAAGGCGTGTGGACCCAGGAGGATTCGCTGGAGCCGGTGGCCATCCGCCTGGCTGCGCTGCTCGGCGTCGACGTGCCGCTGATCCGCGACTGGGTCGATGGCGTGGACGTGCAGCCCGGGCAGATCGTGCTGCTGGAGAACTGCCGCATGAACGTCGGCGAGGGCAAGGACGACGAGGCCCTGGCGAAGAAGTACGCGGCGCTGTGCGACGTATTCGTGATGGATGCCTTCGGCACCGCGCACCGCGCGCAGGCGTCCACCCATGGCGTGATCAGGTTCGCGCCGGTCGCCGCCGGCGGCCCGCTGCTGATGGCGGAGCTGGACGCGCTGGCCAAGGCGCTGGAACAGCCGGCCAAGCCGCTGCTGGCGATCGTCGCCGGCAGCAAGGTCTCGACCAAGCTGGAACTGCTGTCCAACCTGGTGGACAAGGTCGATCAGCTGATCGTCGGCGGCGGCATCGCCAACACCTTCATCGCCGCGGCCGGGCATGCGGTCGGCAAGTCGCTGTGCGAGCCGGACCTGCTCGACACCGCGCGCAAGATCGTGGCCGATGCCAATGCGCGCGGCGCGGCGATCCCGCTGCCCAGCGACGTGGTGGTGGCCAAGCAGTTCATGCCCGACGCCGAGGCCACGGTGAAGGCGGTCACCGACGTCGCCGACGACGACCTGATCCTGGACATCGGCCCGCAGACCGCCGCGCACTACGCCGAGCTGATCGCCAGGGCCGGCACCGTGGTCTGGAACGGCCCGGTCGGCGTATTCGAGTTCGATGCCTTCGGCAAGGGCACCGAAACCCTGGCGCGGGCGATCGCCGCATCGTCGGCGTTCTCCATCGCCGGCGGTGGCGACACCCTGGCCGCGGTCGACAAGTACGGCATCGCCGAGCAGGTCAGCTACATCTCCACCGGCGGCGGCGCGTTCCTGGAGTTCCTGGAAGGCAAGACCCTGCCGGCGGTGGCCGCATTGCAGGCGCGCGGCGCGTGAGCGCCGCCGACGTCCTGTTCTTCGACCTGGACGGCACCCTGGTCGATTCGGAGGTCGGCATCGTCGGCAGCCTGCGCCATGCCTTCGCCGAACTGGGCCAGCCGCTGCCGACCCCGGCGCAGTTGCGCGCCTGGATCGGCCCGCCGCTGCGCGACAGCTTCCAGCAGCACTTCGGCGGCGATGCGGCGTTGGTGGAGCAGGCCTTGACGCTGTACCGCAGCCGCTACGACAGCCATGGCTGGCGCGAGCACACGGTGTTCCCGGACATCGGCGCGGCGGTGGAGGCGATCGCCGCAGCCGGGCATCGCCTGGCGGTGGTGACCTCGAAGAACGAGCGCTTCGCGCGGCGCATCGTCGAGCAGTTGCCGTTCGGCGCTCGCTTCGAGGAGATCGTCGGTGCCAGCGACGACGGCGCGCGCCGGGCCAAGCCGGACCTGATCGCCGAGGCGCTGCGCCGGCTCTCTGTCGTGCCGGCGCAGTGCCGCATGATCGGTGACCGGCGCATGGACATCGACGGCGCGCGCCATCACGGCATGCGCAGCATCGGCGTGCTGTGGGGCTTCGGCGATGCCGAGGAGCTGCGCCAGGCCGGTGCCGATGTGCTGGCGCAGTCGCCGGCGCAGTTGCCGGCGCTGGTTGCGGCCTGAGTCGCCTGAATGGGCATGTGCGCCGGTGCGTTCGGCGCACATGGCTTGGCCGCGCATCGCGCGTGGCCTGATGTCATCTCATCCAGATGGCGCCCGCGGGCCGGCGCCGGTTGGCGCGGCATGACCACATACTGTCCCGCATTGTCCGCTCGCTATGCCGGACCGCGCGTGCGTCTATGCCGAAATGCCATGCTGTGTGATGGGCGCGTGTGCTAGCTTTGAGCGCTTTTTCCAAGGATGCCATCATGATCGAACGCCAGCGCCGCACCAAGATTCTCGCCACCCTCGGTCCGGCCACCGACCCGCCCGGCGTGCTCGAGGATCTGTTCCGCGCCGGCGTCAACGTGGTGCGGTTGAACTTCAGCCACGGCGATCCGTCCGGCCAGGCCAAGCGCGCCGCCGAAGTGCGCGCCGCCGCGGCCCGCGTCGGTGCCGAGATCGGCATCCTCGCCGACCTGCCCGGTCCGAAGATCCGCATCGAGCGCTTCGCCCAGGGCAAGGTCTCGCTCAAGCTCGGCGACCGCTTCGACCTCATCGCCGATGCCAATGCCGCGCCGGGCGACGCCAGCCAGGTCGGCGTCAGCTACCTGGGCCTGCCGCAGGACGTGGCGCCGGGCGACGTGCTGCTGCTGGACGATGGCCTGATGCAGCTGAAGGTGGTCGAGGTGCAGGGCGAGCGCATCGTCACCAGCGTGCTCAACGATGGCGTGCTGTCCGACCGCAAGGGACTCAACAAGCAGGGTGGCGGCCTGTCGCTGGGCGCACTGACCGAGCGCGACAAGGAACTGATCGGCATCGTCGCCAAGATCGGCGTGGACTTCATCGCGGTGTCGTTCTGCCGCAACGCCGAGGACATGAACGAGGCGCGGCGCATCGCCCGCGCGCACGGCTGCGACGCGGCGCTGGTGTCCAAGATCGAGCGCACCGAGGCGATCGAGAACCTGAGCGAGATCGTCGAGGCCTCGGACGTGGTGATGGTCGCGCGTGGCGACCTGGGCGTGGAAATCGGCGACGCCGAGCTGCCCGGCCTGCAGAAGAAGATCATCAAGGAATCGCTGGCGCAGAACAAAGTGGTGATCACCGCCACGCAGATGCTGCAGTCGATGGTGGAGAGCCCGATCCCGACCCGCGCCGAAGTGCTGGACGTGGCCAACTCGGTGATCGACGGCACCGACGCGGTGATGCTGTCGGCCGAGAGCGCCGCCGGCGCCTATCCGATCCGCGCGGTCGAGGCGATGGCGCGCATCTGCCTGGGCGCCGAGCGCCAGTTCGAGACCGAAACCGACTTCGGCATGGCCCCGCGCAACCTCGAGCGCGCCGACCAGGCCATCGCCATGGCCACGATGTTCCTGTCCCAGCACGTGGGCGTGCGCGCGATCGTGGCGATGACCGAATCCGGCGGCACGCCGCGCTACCTGTCGCGCTTCCGCGCCAAGGCGCCGATCTTCGCGGTGACCCGCCACGACGGCGCGCGCCGGCACATGGCGATGATGCGCGACGTGTTTCCGATCAACTTCGACAGCCGCGGCCTGACCCCGCGCGAGGCCGCGCGCGGCGCGATCCGCGTGCTGGTCGAAGCCGGCCTGCTGGCGCCGGGCGACCGCGTGGTGTTCACCAGCGGCGAGCACATGGAAACCCACGGCGCGACCAACACCCTGCGCCTGCTGGAGGTCGGCCCGGACGGCCGTGCCAGCGGCCTGGGCGAACTCTGAAGGACGCGGCGCGGCGGCTCCGGCCGCCGCGCCGTCGGCAATACCTGTTCGATCGCGCATGGAACGGCGCGGCGCCCTCCCGTTCCCTGATCGTGCGACACCCCCATGACGTCCCCAAGCGCGCACGCCGAACTCGGGCTGGACCTGCCCGAGCGCCCCGGCACGCATTGCCTTGAACACCTGATCCAGGCCTCGGCCACGCGCGAGCTGGTGGTCACCGAGGATATCCGCGACCGCCGCGGCATCCTGCTCGTCGCCAAGGGCCAGCGCATCAACGCCGGCCTGCGCGAGCGCCTGATCGCGCGGCGCCTGCTGCGTCCGCTGGAATCCTCGCTGGCGTTCTGCGAGGAACTGCGCCCGAGCGAAGTGCAGTTGGCCGCGCAGCGCGAACTGGACGAACACCCGCACCTGCGGCAATTGCTGGGCGAGCAGGCGCAGCCGGTGATGGCCATGCTGGCCCGCGCCCGCACGCTGGGCGCGCCGGGCACCTTGCTGACCACCCTCGGCCAGACCCGGCCGGCCGCGTTCTCGCACGCGGTGCGGGTGGCGATGCTGGTGTCCTGGCTGGCGGCGCTGCTGTCGCGCTCGGATGCGGCGATGCGCGAGGCCGCGGAAGTCGGCCTGCTGCACGATCTCGGCGAGATGTACGTGGATCCGGTGGTGCTGGAGATTCCGGAGGCGCAGCAGGACTTCGCGCAGTGGCGCATGCGCTGCGTGCACCCGGTGATCAGCGCCGCGCTGCTGGGCGAATCCGGCGTGTACTCGGCGCAGCAGGCCGCGGCTGCACGCGAGCACCACGAACGCATCGACGGCTCCGGCTATCCGGTCGGCGCGTCGGCGCTGTCGCCGTTGGGCCGGTTGATCTCCTGTGCCGAAGCGCTGGATGGGTTGTTCGAACGCGAGCAGGGCCATGCGCAGGCGCTGGCGCGGATGCGCATCGCGCTGCGCGTGGTGCCCGGACAGTTCCCGCGCGACGTGGTCGACCTGCTGACCGAGCGCCTGCGCGACTGCGCGCTGGAACAGGCGCCGGCGCACGATCCGCAGCACCTGCGCGAGGTGGTGGCCGCCCTGCTCGACGGCCTGGAACGGGCGCGCGACGAGGCGTTGCGGCTGCAGCGCGGCGGCGACCTGCGCGAGGACGAGCGCGCGGCCTTGCAGCATCTGCTGCTGTTGATCGTGGGCTACATCATGGCCATCCACGATTCCGGCGCCGGCAAGATGGTCGAGCAACTGCCGTGGCTGATCGCCGCGCCGGAAGCGGCCGAGGAAGTCGATCGCGTCTGCTGCGAACTGCGCTGGCAGCTGCCGGGGCTGCGCCGCCACGCCGCGTTGCTGGCGCACCGCCGCGCGCGCAGTGCCGACGACTGGCAGCCCTTGCTCGATGCGCTCGACATCGCCTTGCCGACAGCGCAGGGCGCGCCTGCGCCGGTGCCGGCCCTGGACACTGCGCCGCTGCAGACCGCGCAGGCCGAACAAGAGGCGCAGTGTGACGCAATGACGGATGCACTTGGCTGACGTGCCGGGAACATGCACGGTCTACGCCTGTAACCGCTTGCAATTCCCGCGGTAACGGAATGCATGCAGGCCGGCCCGGTATAATGGGCGTTCCCCCGCTGCAGCCATCAGGAACCGTATGAGCATCGAACAGCTTGCCGAAACCGCACAGGCAATGGTCGCCCCGGGCAAGGGCATCATCGCGATCGACGAATCCACCAGCACCATCGCCAAGCGCTTCGCCGGCGTGGGCATCGAGAATGTCGAAGAGAATCGCCGTGCCTACCGCGAGCTGCTGCTGACCACGCCCAAGCTGAGCGACCACATCTCCGGCGCGATCCTGTACGACGAGACGATCCGCCAGAAGACCAAGGACGGCGTGCCGTTCGCCAAGTACATGGCCGAGCACGGCATCATCCCCGGCATCAAGGTCGACAAGGGCACGCATCCGCTGGCCGGCATGCCGGGCGAACTGATCACCGAAGGCCTGGACGGTCTGCGCGCGCGCCTGGAGGAGTACTACAAGCTCGGCGCGCGCTTCGCCAAGTGGCGTGCGGTCATCACCATCGGCGAGGACATCCCGTCGGGCGTGTGCATCGAGACCAATGCGCATGCGCTGGCCCGTTATGCCGCGCTGTGCCAGGAGCAGGGCCTGGTGCCGATGGTGGAGCCGGAAGTGCTGATGGACGGCGACCACGACATCGAGACCTGCTACGAGGTCACCGAAGCCACGCTGCGTTCGCTGTTCGGCGCGCTGTACGAGCAGAACGTGGTCCTGGAAGGCACCATCCTCAAGGCCTCGATGGTCATCGCCGGCAAGGACTGCGACGAGCAGGCCAGTGTCGAGGAAGTGGCCGAGTCCACCGTGATGTGCCTCAAGAGCACCGTGCCGGCGATCCTGCCGGGCATCGTGTTCCTGTCCGGCGGCCAGACCGACGAGCAGTCCACCGCGCACCTCAACGCGATGAACCAGCTCGGCAACCTGCCGTGGCCGCTGAGCTTCTCCTACGGCCGCGCCATGCAGCAGGCCGCGCTGAAGCTGTGGGCGCAGGACATGAAGGGCAATTTCGCCAAGGCGCAGCAGGTGGTGTACGAGCGCGCCAAGGAAAACGGCCTGGCCGCGCTGGGCAAGTGGCAGGGCTGATCGGCCCCGCAACGCCTGCGAGGAAAGAAAAACGCCGGCATCGCCGGCGTTTTTCGTTTCGGGGCCATCGTGTTGCGGGAGCCGGCAGCGGAGCTTGCGCACTGGTGGCAAGGCCGCAGGGCGCGTCGGCGAGGCACGCCGCGGCGCTCAGGGGGCGATCGCCGCTGGCGCGTGGAAGCGATAGCCGCTGTTGCGCAAGGTCTTCACCGGCAGCGGGCGTCCGCTGATCTCTTCCACGCGGCGCCGCAGGCGGTACATCTGCGTGTCCAGCCGCCGCCGGTCGTACTCGAGGAAGTTCACCCCCAGCCCCTCGGCGATCTCGCGGTGGCCCACGCTCTCGCCGGCATGGCGCATCAGGCAGGCCAGCACCAGCAGATCCTGGCGCGACAGCGGCACCGGCGGCGCGTTGGGAACGTTCAGGCGTGCGGCGGCCAGTTCCAGGACCCAGCGCGCCGCCGGCGGCGGCAGGGCCAGGCGCCGGCCCAGCGACGCCAGGGTGGCAGCGAGTTCGTCCAGATCGACGCCCTTGCCCAGGTAGTGGTCCACGCCGAGTTCCAGTCCCGCGATGCGGTCGCTGGCGGTGTTGCGTGCACTGAACACCACGATGCCCAGCCGATGGCCGGCACGCCGCAGTTCACTGACCAGTTCCAGGCCGCTGCCGTCGGGAAGACCGACGTCGATCACGGCCATGGTGTGGCGCGCCGGATCGAACCGCGTCCGGAAGCCGGCGATGCTGTCCACGCAGAGGACGACGTAGCCCAGATCCTGCAGGAACTCGCTGAGTTCCTCGCACAGCACCGGCTCGTCCTCGAGCAGGATCACGTCGGACATGGAGTCGCGTCCTCGCGCAGTGCGGTTTGCTGTAACGTCATCGGCTGGCAAGGGTGCGGTATGGCGAATGATGGCGCAATGGTGGCGCTGGCTGGTGGGCGCATGGCTTGTGGTGGGCGTGGCCGTGGCCGCCGACGCGGCGCCATCCCCGGTCGCGGCGCTGCCGTTGACCAGCGCGCACCAGGATGCGAGCGGGTATCTGCAGCGCCTGGACGATCCGCACGGCCGACTGGACGTGGTGCAGGCCGCCGCCGCGACCGGCTGGACCCGGCTGCCCGACGGCCTCAACGCGGGATTCGCCGACGGTGCCGTGTGGCTGCGCCTGCCTGTTCATGTCCAGAGTGTACCGCCCGGCGGCTGGATGGTGCGATTGAGCAATGCCTTGCTCGACGACGTGCAGGCCTACGCGCGGCCCGCGGGCGGCGCCTGGCGCGCGCTGGGGGACAGCGGCGAGCGCGTGCCGCGGCGCGATTGGCCGGTGGACTACCGCAGTCCGGTCTTCCAGTTTGCGCCAACGCATGCGGGCGATTACGAGGTGCTGCTGCGGTTGCGCAGCAAGAACGCGTTGGTCACCCGTCTGGACGTCTGGCAACGGCTGCCGTTCGATAACCACTCGCGGCGCGAGGGGCTGCAGTTCGGCCTGTATTTCGGCTTCTACCTGTTGCTGCTGTGCCTGCACGTGTTGTTCTGGCTCGCCACGCGCGCGCGCATGAGTGGCCTGTTCGTGGCCTATCTCGGCGGCTGCGTATTCAACGAAGCGATGTCCATCGGTCTGGTGCAGCAGGTCACCGGCATGCCGATGGCGTGGAGCGACACGCTGTTGGGCATCAGCATCGCCTGCAGTCTGCCGGTGGGATTCCAGGTCGCCAGCCGGCAACTGAACCTGCGCGCCTTTCATCCGCGGCTGGTGCGCTGGGGCACACGTCTGTTGTGGGCGGTCGCGTTGGGTTGCGCCGTGTTCGTGCTCGCCGGCCACTACGCCTGGGGCATGCAGCCGGTGCAGTCGCTGGGCCTGCTGGAGATCCTGCTGCTGGCGGGGCTGGGGCTGCACCTGCTGTGGCGCCGCTATCGGCCGGCGCTGTTCTTCGTGCTCGCGTTCTTTCCGTTCTATCTGGGGGTGATGTTGGGCTTCCTGCGCAACCTCGGATTCGTCCCGGTCAATGCATGGACCCAGTACGCCACCACGTTCGGCACCATGCTGCACATGACGCTGCTGAGCGTGTTCCTCATCGGCCGTTACGAGCGGCAGCGCCGATTGCGCGAACGGCGGCATGCCGAGGCCGCGGTGGCACTCGCGCGCAGGCACGGTCTGGCGCTGGAGCGTGACGTGGCCTTGCGCACCGCAGAGCTGCGCAACGAAATCGGCAGGCGGCAGGCGCTGGAGAACGACCTGCGCGGCTTGCTGCAGACCGAGCGCAAGGTCATGCAGGAGCAACGCGATTTCGTGGCGATGGTGTCGCATGAGTTCCGCACGCCGCTGGCCGTCATCATGACCTCGGCGCAACAGCTGGCGCGCAAGCTGGATGCGCCGCCGGAACGCAATCGCGTGCGCTGCGGCAACATCCGCGACGCGGCGCAACGGCTGCTGGCGCTGGTGGACGAGTATCTCGCCGACGACCGCATGGGCGAGGCGGCCTCGGAACTGCGGCTGCAGCCGTGCGCCCTGCGCGTCCTGCTCGACGACCTGTGCGGTGACTTCCCGCCGCAGCGCGTGGTCTGCGAGATTCTCACCGACGACGACGGTCTGCTCACCGACACCGGACTGCTGCGGGTGGCCGTGCGCAACCTGCTCGCCAATGCCGACCGCCATTGCCCGGCGGGCATGGCCATCCGCGTGCGCGTCCGCGGCAGTGCCGGAGGGCTGCGGCTGGAGGTCGCCAATCCGGGCGAACGCATCGCGCCTGCCGAACGCGAGCGGCTGTTCCAGAAGTACTACCGCGGCGAAAGCGCGCGGCATGCGCCGGGCGCGGGGCTCGGTCTGTACCTGGTGCGGCGCATCGCCGAACGTCTTGGGGGATGGGTCGGCCTGGCCAGGCAGGCACCCGACGAGTCGGTCTGCTTCGTATTGCTGCTGCCGCGCCGCCCGGATGCACAGCTCGCAGTGTCGCGCGTGCCGCCGGCGACGGATGCCTGATCGCAGGCGGCCGTGCGTATCCCGACGCACGCTCTGCGCCAACAGCAAAAACAATCGGGCGCGGCGACGACCGATCGCCGCGCGTTTGTGCAGAGAGCCCGGTGCCGATTCGTGTGCCGGCGAGGGCCGTGACGAAAGCCGTGCCATGACCCGACGACACCGCCGCGCGGTGTCGTCGGGTCATTCCCGGCTACTGCCGGATGATGCAGCTGTCCGCGGAGGCGTTGGACGCGCCCGGGCTGCAGGCGACCGCCGGGGCGCGGATGCCGCCGTCGACGATCAGGATCGAGTCGGTGGCGGCCGTCACGGTGCCGCTGCTGCCGCCATGTGCCGCGGCCGCCAGTTGCCTGGCCGTCTCGTCGGCCTTTTGCGGACTGGTCTCTGTCGTGCTGCCGGCATCGCTGGTCACCGTGGCGGCGGCGACCGAGGTGTTGATCGCCTGCACGGTGGTGGTGGGCAACTGGACAGCGGCGCCGCCGCCATCGCCGCTGCCGGCGACCACGTTCAACAGGCCATCGACGTAGCTGATGGCGTAGTTGGATAGTCCCGTACCGGTGGCGCCGGAGGCGGTGATGGCGTAGTTGCCGACCGCAGCGCCGCTGCCGGCACCGGCACTGTTCAGGGCGACGCCGGAGACGGTGTCGCGGTTGAGCAGGCCGGAGACACGGTAGCCGGTGAGGGTGGCGGTGCTGCCGACGGTCTTGCTGGCATCGCTGGCGACGATGCGCAAGGTGGCCGGATCGACGCGGAGGCTGCCGTCGACGTAGCTGACGACGTAGTTCGACAGCCCGGCGCCGGTCGCGCCGGAGGCGGTGATGGCGTAGTTGCCGACCGCGGCGCCGGCACCGGCGCCGGCGCTGCCCAGGGCGACGCCGGAGACGGTGTCGCCGTTGAGCAGGCCCGAAACGCTGTAGCCGCTGAGGTTGACGGTGCCGCCATAGGTCTTGTTGGCGTCGTTGGCGACGATGCGCAGGGTGGCCGGATCGACACGCAGGCTGCCGTCGACGTAGCTGACGACGTAGTTGGACAGCCCTGCGCCGGTCGCGCCGGAGGCGGTGATGGCGTAGTTGCCGACCGCGGCGCCGGCACCGGCGCCGGCGCTGCCCAGGGCGACGCCGGAGACGGTGTCGCCGTTGAGCAGGCCCGAAACGCTGTAGCCACTGAGGTTGACGGTGCCGCCGTAGGTCTTGTTGGCGTCGCTGGCGACGATGCGCAGCGTCGCCGGATCGACGCGCAGGCTGCCGTCGACGTAGTTGACGACATAGTTGGACAGCCCGGCGCCGGTCGCGCCGGAGGCGGTGACGGCATAGTTGCCCACTGCGGCGCCGCTACCGGCGCCCGCGCTGCTCAGCGCGACCCCGGAGACGCTGTCGTTGCCGATCAGGCCGGAAACGCGGTAGCCGCTGAGGTTGAGGGTGCTGCCGTAGGTCTTGGAGCCCGAGGTCGCCGTCACTGTCAGCGTCGCCGGGGTGATGGCGATGCCGCCGGAGACCACGTAGCCGATGTCGTAGCCCTGCTGCGAGGACGCCAGGCCACCGATCTGCAGCATGCCGTTGCCGGTGGTATAGCTGCCGACGCCATTGCCTGCGGTCGCGTAGCGCAGCGACGATCCGAACAGCAGGCTGGGGTCGAAGGCGCCGCCGGCCGTGTAGGACGAGATCGTGCCGCTGACACCGTTGCCATCGTAGGTCTTGTCGAGCCCGGAGAGGCTGGTGCCGATCGTCAACGGGGTCAGGAAGCTGCGCAGCAGCGGCGTGCCCATGTGTTCGTACAGGCGCCAGGTCTGGCCGGTGCCGCCGCGGTTGTCGATCGCCCAGCCGGCATCGGTGAAGGTGGACAGCGTGTTCAACGCGCTCCAGGACCTGCCGCCGCTGATCGCATCGATGCTGCCGGTGTTGCTGCCCGCCAAGCGCAGGCCGGCGTTGATCGGATTACCGCCGATGTCGGTGGCGAAGAAGCTGGCGTTGATCGTGCCACTGTTGGTGCCGACCAGGCCGCCGACGGCGTTGCTGCCGCCTATGTCGCCGATGGCGTAGCTGGCGTTGATGATGCCGCCATCGTTATAGCCGACCAGACCGCCGAGATACTGGGTGCCGATCACGCCACGGCCGCCGGCATAGGCCGCGTTGATGGTGCCGGTCAGGTTGTAACCGACCAGGCCGCCCGCATACTCGGTGGCGGCGATGAAACCAGTGGCATAGACACGGGCCAGGCTGCCTCGAGAGTTGTACCCGACCAGCCCGCCGATGTACGACGTGCCGGAAACATCGCCGACGGCGTAAGCGTCGCTGAGGCTTGTGCTGAAGAGGTTACCGACCAGTCCGCCGACATAGTTGACTCCCGATGCGCCACCGGTCGCGTGCGCGTTCGTGATGGTCCCCCTGTTCGCCACTCCGATCAGCCCGCCGACGTAGTTCGAGCCGGAGACGCTCCCGCTGGCCTGCACATTGGTGAGGGTAGCGGTGGACGCCTGGCCTAGCAGACCGCCCGCATGCGTGGTGGTCGCGGTGACGTTGCCGCTGGCCGAGGCGTTCTGGATCTGGCTCTGATTGGCGTTGCCGATCAGCCCGCCGACATGGTCGCCGCTGGCGGTGCTGGTGCTGGTCGCGCTGCCGCTGGCCTGCACGTTGCTGTAGTTGCCCTGGTAGTCGTTGCCGACCAGGCCGCCGACACTGCTGCCGCCGGAGACCGTGCTCGACGAGGACGACGCGTTGATCGTGCCGCCAGCGTTGCTGCCGATCAGTCCGCCGACGTAGTTGCCGCTGTAGGGGCCGCCGCTGCCGACCACGCTGCCGCTGGTCTGCGCGCCGGTGATCGTCCCGGCGTTGTTGTAGCCGCTGAGGCCGCCGATGAAGTTGCCGGTGCCGCTCATGGTGCCGGTGACGCGGATGCCGCTGAGCGTGCCGGCATTGAAGCCGGCGACGCCGCCCACGTAGGCAGTGCCGGTGACGGTGGCGCCGGTCAGGGCGAGGTTGACGATCCGGCTGGCAGCGCCGGTGTTGCCGAACAGGCCGACGTAGGACGTGCCGCCGCGGGCGATGGTCAGCCCGGAGATCGCGTGGTTCGCGCCGTCGAGGCTGCCGGTGAAGGCGTTGTTGCTGTCGCCGACCGGGCTGAAGCCGGCGCTGCTCCACATGCCGCTGGCGTTGCTGCCGGCGGTCTGGCTGGCGTCGATGTCGGCCGACAGGCTGTAGTTGGCCGCCATGTTGTACGCCATCAGTTGCAACTGGTGTGCGTTGCCGATGGTGGTGCTGTACTCGCTGGCCAGGAACGGGCGCGTCTGCCCCTCGATCATGATCCAGGCCGGACTGCCGACGCCATCGCTGGCGACGTAGACGTTGCTGGTGCCGGCGAGCAACGCCCAGGTGCCGAGATTGCCGTAGGTGCTGTGGCTGTAACGGTTGTTGCTGCCGAAGCTGGTCAGATTGGTGGCGCTGCCGCCGCCCCCGCTGCTGATGGCATTGGCCTGGCCGGTGCTGTCGACGTCCCACGACGCATTGCTGACGCTGCCCGAATTGGCGCCGATCAGTCCGCCCACGTTGTTGTTGTTGGTGCTGATGACGGCACCCGTGGCGTAGCTGTTGCTGACGCTGCTGGAGCTGACGCTGGCACCACCCGCGTTATTGACGCCCACGAGCCCGCCCACCGAGGCCGTTGCGGTGACGCTGCCGGTGGCGTAGGTGTTGGCGATGGTGCTCTGGTAGTTCATGCCGACCAGCCCGCCGACCATGGAACTGCTGCCGGTCACGCTGCCGGTGGCGTAGCTGTTCTTGATCGAGCCGGCGTTCTGGTTGGTTCCGACCAGGCCGCCGACGGAACTGGTGCCGCTCACGGTGCTGGTGGAATACGTGTTGGTCAGGCTGCCGCCGTCGTTGTAGCCGACCAGGCCGCCGGTGTTGCTGGAGCTGCCGGTCACGCTGCCGGTGCTGTGGGAATTGCGGATCGTGGCGCCGACGTTGTTGCCCGCCACGCCGCCGACGGTGTTTTGCCCGTTGACGCTGCCGTTGAACACGCCGTTGTCGATCAAACCCAGGTTGTAGCCGGCCAATCCGCCGATGCCGCCCGAGGTGCCGCTCACCACGCCGTCGACGGTGACGTTCTTGATCGCGCCCTGGCCGTAGCCGACCAGGCCACCGACGTAATAGCCGCCGGAGATGGAGACGTTGCCCAGGT
Source organism: Xanthomonas sp. LMG 12461 (assembly GCF_009192935.1). Classification (NCBI taxonomy): domain Bacteria; kingdom Pseudomonadati; phylum Pseudomonadota; class Gammaproteobacteria; order Lysobacterales; family Lysobacteraceae; genus Xanthomonas; species Xanthomonas sp. LMG 12461. Next base: position 26,650 of record NZ_NQYT01000061.1, on the reverse strand, counting down.
GCACATCGCGGATGAGGCTGTTGCTGCTGGTGGTGCCGAACAGACCGACGTAACCGCTGGCGCCGGAGATGGTCAGGTTGTTGATGCTGTGGCCCAGGCCGGCCAGCTTGCTCTGGAAGGAGGACACCAGGGCGCTGCTGCGGGTGACGCCGGCCAGGTCGATGTCCTGGGCCAACGCATAGGCGCCGGGGCTGTTGAAATAGGTAGCCGCGTCGGCCAGCGAGTGGATCAGCGTGTACGCCTGCCCGTTGATCGCCAGGCTGGCGTGCGCGCCGCCGAGCGAGACGGGGGTGTTGACGTAGTAGTCGCCCGTGCCGCCGACGGTGCCGTTGTCGGTGTAGCCGCCGTAGTTCAGCACCAGGCCGGCCGTGTTGCCGGTGGCGGTGACGGCGGCATTGAGATAGATGCTGTGGTAGGCGTCCAGGGTCAGCGTGGAGTTGCCGCTCCAGCCGATCGCCGCATTGACGTTGATGTCGCCGCTGCCGTTGCTCACGGTGCCCGGGCCGCTGGCGTTGGTGCTGGAGGTGAGCAGGATGACGTTGGTGCCGCCGTTCAACGCGCCGCTGATGGTGCTGGCGGCCGCGCTGTCCACGGTCAGGTCTTCCGGGTCGACCAGCCAGGTGCCGGCGCTGCCGGGGCCGGCGCCCTTGGCGCCGACGGCGATGCCGGAGAAGTCGACGGTGTGGCCGCTGGTTTCGAGCAGGCCGCCGCTGCCGCTGCCGGCCGCGTTGGCGCGCAGCGCGCCATGCACCGCGGTGTGGCCGTCGGACCAGACCACGATGGAGCCGCCGTTGCCCTGGCCGGTCGCGCTGGCATCGAGCAGCGCGCCGTCGGCGACTGTGGCCGCACTGGCGTGTTGCAACTGTTCGCCGCCCTGGTAGCCGCCGCCGATGCGCACGCTGCCGCCGGCGGCGGTGCCGCTGGCGTCGATGCGGCCAGCGACGTTCACCGCGCCATCGGACAGCACCTGCACGCTGCCGCCGTGGGTGCCGGAGACATCGATGCGGCCGCTGCTGGCCACGTCGCCGCCGCTGCCGACCAGGCGCACGCTGCCGCCGGAGGTGTCGATGCCGGTGGCTTCGAGCGCGCCGGTGTTGTTGACCAGCAACTGCGACAGCCCGGTGCTGCCGGCCTGCAGCAGGATCTGCCCGCCATTGGCGCGCAGCGTGCCGCTGTTCTCCACCGCCGCCGCCGCGCCGTCCACCGACTGGCTGGCCGCCGCGACCATCTGCATGCCGATCGCGCCGGCCGCGTCCATGGTCACCTTGACCTGATCGGCGGAGAGCAGGCGGATGGCGCCGCCGTCGGCGCTGATGCTGCCGCGGTTGGCGACATGGTTGCCGACGAGATTGACCGAGCCGCCGTTGCCGGCGCGGATGCTGCCCTGGTTGACCACGCTGGCGGCGCCATGGTCGCCCCGCGCGAGCAGGTAGCCGTTGTCGTCGTCGCTGGCCAGGCCCAGCGAACTGGCGACCAGGCCGCCGACGTTCACCTGCGCGTGGTTGCCGAACAGAATGCCGGCGGAGTTGATCAGGAACACATTGCCGTTGGCGCGCAGGCTGCCGTCGATGACGCTGGCGCCGCGGCTGGCATCGATCAGGTTGAGTGCCACCGCCGAGCTGGACGGCTGCACGAACACCACGCTGGCGTCCTTGCCGACGTTGAAGCTGTTCCAGTTCAGCACCGCCTTGGCCGCGTTCTGGTCGATCTGCAGCGTGCCGCCGTTCTGCGACACGGTGGCGCCGGTGGCGCTGGACAGCGACGGCACGCCGCTGGCGTGGGCCGGCGCCGCCAGCGCACAGGCCAGGGCGAAGGGCAGCAGCGGCGCGGCCAGGCGCGCCGCGCCGGTGCCGGTGGCGCCGGCGTGGCCGGTGGCGACTTCGGAGGCGACCTGGAGCACGCCGAGGTGGCGGTTGAAGACGAGGCGGTAGATGCGGTTCATGGAGATCCCCAGGTCAGAAGGTCAGGCCGAAGCGGGCCCAGTAGCGCACATCCTTGCCGTCGCCCGGCTTGGTGGTGCCGGTGGGCTTGGCCGCGGCCAGATCGAACGAGAGTCCGTGCCAGTCGGGCAGCCGGAAGCTGAGGCCGACGCCGGCGCCCTCGAAGGTGGTGACGCTGTCGTACACCGCGCGGTTGGCGCCGTTCGGGTAGACCCGGCCGTAGTCGTAGAACACGCTGGCGGTCAGCAGTTGGCCCCAGGCGCGGCCGCCGAACGGCGAGGCGGCGCTGGCGAAGCCTGGTGCGTCCACCTGGTACTCCAGGCCGGAGTCGAAGCCGCGGTCGCCGAGCGCGGCGCCGAGCGGGAAGGCGCGCACGCTGGTCGGTCCACCCAGCGAGAACTGCTCCAGCGGGGTCAGGGTGTCGTCGCTGTACTGGCCGTTGACCCGCAACTGCAGGCGCTGCGTGGCGGTCAGCCCCTGCAGCCGGGTGTAGCTCAGGCGCGCGACGGTGAAGTGGCGGTCGTGGCGGGCGTACAGGTAATCGGTCTGCGGCGAATCGTCGTCGAGCGCGCCGCGCACGCTGAGCTGCAGCAGGTCGATGGCGTGGAGCCGGCGGTCGTCGTGGCGCACGCTGGTGCCGAGCTCGGCCACGTCGAATTTCTGCTTGGACAGCAGCACGCCCAGGCCCTGCAGGCGCGAGCTTTCCTTGACCAGGTGCAGCCAGCTCTGCACGCGCCAGGCATCGGAATTGACGAACTTCCAGTCCAGGCCCAGCGCGCTCTGCTGGGTCGGGCCCTGGATGTCGAGCGCGGCGAACGCGCCGTTGTCGAGGTTGACCACGCTGCGCGTGTAGGACGCGCTGGCGCTGAGGCCGTCGACGCCGGCGATCGGCACCTGGTAGGCGAGGCTGCCCTGCCAGGTATTGGCCGGATCCAGCGCATAGGCATAGCTGGCCGACAGGTGGTCGCCCAGACCGAGCGGGTTGTTCCAGTCCACGCCGAGCTGCGCGCGGTAGCGGCCGATGCTCGGGGTGCCGTAGTTGCTGGCGCCGACGCTGACCTGCAGCGGGCGCTCCTCGCTGGCCTGGATCACCACGTCGGTCTCGCCGGGGTTGGCGCCGGGCTTGAGCACGGAGGTGGCGGACACGCCCGGCAGGTCGCGGGCATACAGCAGCGCCGACTGCAGATCCTGCTGGCGCAGGATCTGGCCCTGCAGGGCCAGGGCAGGGCTGGCGATCAGGCGGTCGTCGTAGCGGCGCGTGCCCTCGACGGTGATCTTGCCGACCCGGCCTTCGACCACGCGGATCTCGACCACCTGGTCCGGCCCCAGGGTCTGCACCGGCAGATATGCCCGGGCGACCAGGAAGCCGGCCTGGCGGTAGGCCTGGGTCAGCGTGTCGGCGATCTGCTGCAGTTGCGCGAAGCTGAGCTGGGCCGGCACCGTGCCGCCGCCGAGTGCGCGCAGGCGCGCGTCGGCCAGCGCCTGCAGGCGCGCCGGATCGATCTGCTCGCGCGGATGGTCGCCGACCCCGGTGACGCGGATCGCCTGTACCGCGATCGGCGCCGCGGCGTCGGTGGTGCTGGTGCCGGTGGACGGGGCGGCCTCCTGGGCCAGTGCCGTCGCGCAGGTCAGCGTCAAGGCCAGGCCGGCGGCCCACGGAAGCACGAACAGCGCATTCGCCAGCGTACTCGGACGCGGACGGCAAGAAATCGTCATGATGTTAAGGTGGCGTTAGGGTTGAGGCTCGCGCAATGTAGCCTTCCCACCGCCGATCAATCTGAGCGAATCTGAGCGCGCGATCACTCTTTGCGCGGTCCCCCGACACGGTGTCGGGATAATCCCCACAGCACGCTGTGCCAGCGCCGGGCGCTGGGCGGCCGCCATCTCAGTGAATCAGGGCGTGCCTGCGCCCGGGTGGAACGCAGGCCCTGTGGTGATTCGCGGGTAGTCGCCGGGTCTCTGAGAGCGTCCGGGTCGACCGCTCAGGCTGCAGTGGCGCACTGCGCGTCGCGCAACGCCTGCCGGTACGCCTTGGCGGTGGCGTCGTTGTAGGCCACCAGGATGATCCGCTTGGGCACCGCATGCGCGCGCTGCCAGGCGTCGGTCTCGGCCACCGCGATACGCGCGGCCTGGTGCAGCGGGTAGCCGTAGACGCCGCAGCTGATCGCCGGGAACGCCACCGAGTGCAGGCCCATCTGTTCGGCCATGCGCAGGGCGCGCCAGTAGCAGTTGGCCAACAGGGCCGGTTCGTTGTGGGCGCCGTCGCGCCACACCGGACCGACGGTATGCAGCACGTGCCGCGCCTTGAGCTGGTGGCCCGCGGTGGCGCGCACCTCGCCGACCGGGCAGCGTACGCCCGGCTTGAGTTCCGGCAGGCGCCGGCATTCTTCCAGCAGTTCCGGGCCGGCGGCACGGTGGATGGCGCCGTCCACGCCGCCGCCACCGAGCAGGGACTCGTTGGCGGCGTTGACGATCGCGTCCACGTCGAGCTGGGTGATGTCGCCTTGCCAGATTTCGATCTTCATGCGCCGATCTTTAGGGGAGCCGAATGATGGATGCGTGAGGGTGTCGCCACCGCCGCCGCGCGCTGCCACGGCCGCTTAACCGGCCAGCGGCAAGACTGACGCGCCCCCATCTCAGCACCTGCGACATGAACCCGAACCCGCCGCCGCCACAGGTCGCCGATGCCCTCGCGCAGGGCCAGATCATCAAGGCGATCAAGCTGCTGCGCGCGCACAGCGGCATGGACCTGCGCAGTGCGAAGGAGCAGGTCGATGCCTGGCTGCTGGCCGGCGCAGCGCGCACGGTGACGGAGATGCTCGACCGCCACGCCTCCGGGGCGGCAGCGGGCGCGACGTCGGCGACCGGGGCGCAGGCGCCGGCGGCGGCCGAGGAACGGCACCTGCCTCCGGCGGCGGAACTGGCGCTGCGTCGCGGCGAGCGGCGGACGGCCGCCAAGCTGGTGTTCGAGCACTATCCGGACATGTCGCTGCGCGAGGCACTGGAGATGGTGCAGCGGCATCTGCGCTCGGCGCCGACGCTGGGTGCCGCCTCGACCGTGGCCGCCGGCGACCGCGGCGGGGCCTGGCGTTGGGTGCTGCTGGCGCTGTTGCTGGCTGCGGCGGCGGCCTGGTGGCTGGCGCGCTGAGGCATGCTGACGCGGCCAGTGGCTACAGCCAGCGCGCGACCTGCGCGCAGTAGCGCGCATAGGCGCTGCCGAAGCGTTCGCGCAGGCGCGCTTCCTCGTAGGGGATGACCACCCGCTGCAAGGCTAGCAGCGGCAAGGGCAGCAACAGCGCCGACCACGGCCAGCCGATCTGCACGCTCAGGCCGAGGTAACTCAGGGTCAGGCTGACGTACATCGGGTTGCGGGTCAGCCGGTAGGGCCCGTGGCAGACCAGGTGCGAGGGCGCGCGCTCGGGCAGCAGGGTGGTGCGGTCGCGCGCGAACAGCACGAAGCACCAGCAAGCCAGCAGCAGGCCGGCGAGCGCGACGGCGCCGCCGCCCAGTTGCAGCCAGGCCAGTGCAGCGCCCTGCGGCAACGGCAACGGCAGCGCGTGCTGCAGGCTGGCGCCGAGCAGCAGCGCCAGCAGGAAATGCACCGGCGAGGTCGTGCGCACCAGCAACGGCACGCGCACCTGCGCACGTGCGGGCGGTGGATCGGTGCGGTCGGTTCGGTCGTGCATGCAGTCCTTCCCTGGTTCGGTTGCGGCCGCGCAAGTTTACGCGGCTGCCCACGGCGTCCGCGCGCGCACGCGTCACGAATGGGCACGGGCGCGACCCGGCAGTGCCTCGTCGTGCGTGGCAGTGCGCGCAAACCCGATTACCCTAGCGCCCGTGCGGCACGTCGCAGACGCTTGCGTTCGACGTGTCGCGTCGTTCCGCGTCGATCGCACCCGATGCGCCGGTCGTTCCCCTTCCGCCACCACTGTCCCGCCTCATGCCAATCGCTTCCGCCAGCAGCACCGCCGCCCCGCGCCGCCGGGTCATCCTCGAAGACGACATCGACGGCTTCACTCCTGCGCAGCTGTTGCTGCTGCAATCGCCCGAGGTGGAGGTGCTGGGCATCTCGGTGGTCAGCGGCAACATCTGGCGCGACGAAGCGCTGGCGCATACCCGGCGCCTGCTTGAGATCGCCGGGCGAGGCGAAGTGCCGGTGCTGCCCGGCCCGGTGTTCCCGCTGCTCAACAGCGAGGTCGCCACCGAGCGCTGGGAAGCGCTGTACGGCAAGTTGCTGTGGAAGGGCGCCTGGACCCGGCAGTGGGTCGAGCACGACACCGTGCAGAGCGCGCCGCGCTACCACGCCCACGACGTGGTCCCGGACCTGCCGCTGGGCAATCCCACCGTGGTGCAGGCGGCCAGCGAGCCGGCCGCCTTGTTCATGATCCGCAAGGTGCGCGAGTTCCCCGGCGAGGTCAGCATCGTCGCCACCGGGCCGCTGACCAACCTGGCCTTGGCGCAACGGCTCGATCCCGACTTCGCCACGCTGGCCAAGGAACTGGTCTACATGGGCGGCAGCCTCAATCCGCGGCAGCGCCGCGACAGCGTCTCGGCGGCGCAGTTCGCGCGCGAGTTCGTCAATTCGCCGCGGCGCGAATTCAACATCCGTTGGGATCCGGAGGCGGCCAGCATCGTGATGCGCGCGCCGTGGCGGCGCATGGTGATGGTGCCGGTGGATCCGTCCACCGCCACCGAACTGACCCCGCAGCTGCTGGCGCGGATGGGCGCCGCCGACACGCCGATCGGCCATGCGCTGCGCCGGCGCGAGCCTGGCTTCCCGATGTGGGACGAACTGGCCACCGCGGTGTGGCTGCGCCCGGAGCTGGCCACCGTCAGCGAGACGCTGTACGTGGACACCAACACCGAGTTCGGCGCCGGCTATGGCGACATCCTGTCGTGGGCGCCGGGCTATCAGCCGGGCCTGGGCGAGCAGGCGCAGCAGGTGGTGCGCGAGGTCGACGTGGCCGCCATCGAGCAGTTGCTGGTGGAGCGCCTGACCGCGCCGCAGCCGCCGGCGCTGGGCGCGCCGCTGCCGGGTTGAGGCATGGCGCACGCGGACCTGCAGTCCGCTGCACGCCACGTCGTCCTGGTGCGCAGCGGGCTCGTCGTCCTGCCGCTCGCGTGCGGGGCAGGCGGGACGCCGGCCTGCGGTGTGCCGGCATGAGCGCATCCGTGCCCGACGACCGCCTCGCGCAGGCGAAGGCCTTGGTCATGGCAGCGTTCCGGGAGCCGCAGCGTGCCGATGCGCTGCTGGCCGAGGCCGAGACACTTGTGCGCGCCGCGGCCAGAGCGGCACCCGCCGATCCACGCCCGCTCACCTGTCTGGGCGCGGTGCTGTGCGATCGCGGGCACTACCGGCGGGCAGCGGCGGCACTGCGCCGCGCCGTGCGCTTGCAGTCCGACGATCGCAGTACCTACTTCAATCTGGGCGTGGCCTTGCTCAACGTGGGCCAGCAGGCCGAAGCCATGGCCGCGTTCCGGCACGCGGCCAGCCTGCGCGCCGCGCCGATATCGTGGACGGCGTACTTCGATCCGCACGCACAATAGCGATGCCGCGCCGGTGCGGCATTGCCAGCTGCGCGCTTACGGCAGGCCGGCCAGCCAGTCGTCGTCGCTGCCTTCGTTGATGTCGGCGAACAGCGGCGTGGAGAAGTAGCGTTCGCCGGTATCCGGCAGCATCGCCAGGATCACCGCGCCGGGCGCCGCGGTCTCGGCCACGCGCAGCGCGGTGGCCACCGTGCCGCCGCCGGAGATGCCGGTGAAGATGCCTTCCTCGGCGGCGAGGCGCCGCGACACCGTGATGGCGTCGGTGTCTTCCACGCTCAACACTTCGTCGTAGACCTCGCGGTTGAGCACCTCGGGCACGAAATCCGGCGTCCAGCCCTGGATCTTGTGCGGCTTCCACTCCTGGCCCTGCAGCAGGGCCGCGCCGGCCGGTTCGGTGGCGGTGATGTGCACTTCCGGACGCGCGAGCCGCAGCACTTCGCCGACGCCGGTGAGGGTGCCGCCAGTGCCCCAGCCGCTGACGAAGTGGTCGAGCCGGCGGCCGGCGAAGTCGCGCAGGATCTCCGCGGCGGTAGTGCTGCGGTGGTAGGCCGGATTGGCCGGGTTGGCGAACTGCCGAGCCAGGAACCAGCCATGCTGCTTGGCCAGTTCCTCGGCCTTGCGCACCATGCCGCTGCCGCGCTCGGCGGCCGGGGTCAGGATCACCTTGGCGCCGTAGGCGCGCATCAGCTTGCGGCGCTCGATCGAGAAGGTCTCCACCATCGTCGCCACGAACTTGTAGCCGCGTGCGGCGGCGACCATCGCCAGCGCCACGCCGGTATTGCCGGAGGTCGCTTCGACGATGGTGTCGCCGGGCTTGAGCAGGCCGCGCGCCTCGGCGTCGAGCACGATCGCCAGGGCCAGGCGGTCCTTGACCGAACCGCCGGGATTGAAGGCCTCGACCTTGACGTACAGGTCCACGTGCGCCGGCGCCAGCCGCTGCAGCTTGACGATCGGGGTGTGGCCGATGGTGTCGAGGATGTTGTCGTAGATGGCCATGCGTGGGGTCTCCGGAAAGTGCGGGTCAGGCGGCGTGGGCCAGGGTAGGCGCCGCCTGCTTCGGGGAAGGTGAGGGCAGCGCGTGCAGCGGTGCGGCGCCGAACCAGTGCAGGGTGTCGGCCAGCGCGGCCACCTCGCCCAGGATCAGCAGCGCCGGCGCACGCACCGCATGCGCGCGGGCGGTGTCGGGCAGGTCGGCGAGGGTGCCGCGCACCACCCGCTGCTCGGCACGCGAGCCGTTCTCGACCAGCGCGAAGGGCGTGCCGGCGGCGCGGCCGGCGGCGAGCAGGCGCGTGCGCACCGTGTCCAGGCCGGCCACGCCCATGTACACCGCCAGGGTCTGCCGTTCCTGTGCCAGTGCGGTCCAGTCCAGGGTGTCCAGCGAGGCCTTGCAGTGCGCGGTGACCAGGCGCAGCGACTGTGCGTGGTCGCGATGGGTCAGCGGGATGCCGGCGTAGGCGGCGCAGGCGAGTGCGGCGGTGATGCCGGGCACCACCGCGTAGTCCACGCCGTGCGCGCGCAGGTATTCCAGTTCCTCGCCGCCGCGGCCGAACACGAACGGGTCGCCGCCCTTCAGTCGCACCACCCGGCGTCCGCGCCGCGCGTGTTCCAGCAGCAAGGCATGGATCTGCTCCTGCGCCACGCTATGGCCGTCGGCCGACTTGCCGACGGCGATGCGCTCGGTGCCGGCCGGCACAAGCTGCAGGATCGCGGCGCTGACCAGGCGGTCGTGCAGGACCACGTCGGCCTGGCGCAGGGCGTGCAGCGCGTGGCCGGTGAGCAGGCCGGGATCGCCGGGACCGGCGCCGACCAGGGTCACGCTGCCTGGGCGCAGCGGCAGCGCCTGCTGTGCGGCGGTCTCGGCGGCAGCGGCATTGGCTGCGGACGCCGGCTCGGCCGGCACGGCTTGCGCCAGCACCCGCCGCGCGGCCGCGGCCTGCAGCGCCTGGCGGTTGGCCGTGGCGTCCTCGCTCGCGGCGATCAGGTACCAGACGCTGTCCAGCCAGGCACTGTCGAAGGCGCCGTGCAGCCAGGCCAGCCGTCCCTGCGCGGCCAGCGCATGCAAGCCCGGGGTCAGGGTCGGCGCGGCGACCCGTGGCAGGGCGCCGGCGGCGAGCAGTGCCTGCAGCTGGCGCTCGGCGGCCGCGCCGCCGCCGATCACCAGCACGGCCCGGTCGCGCAGGTCCGGATACAGGGCAATCGGGGCAGGGCTCACAGGGCGGCTCGCAACGCGGGGCAGGCGGGAGCGACGACCGTAGCGCCGGCTCATAGCCCCAGGAAATGACTTCATGCCCAAGGCAGATAGCTTTCGGTTATAAGGTGAAAGGCCGAATTCCACTACAGTCGAGCGTCCCGCCTGGCGGCGCCTCGCCCTCGTCCCGATGACGCTGACCCAACTCCGCTACCTCGTCGCCATTGCCGATGCCGATCTGAACATCACCCTGGCGGCGGCGCGCGTGCACGCCACCCAGCCGGGGCTGTCCAAACAGCTCAAGCAACTGGAGGACGAACTGGGATTCCTGTTGTTCGTGCGCAAGGGCCGCAGCCTGGAAACGGTGACTCCGGCCGGGCGCGAGGTGATCGAGCGCGCCCGTGCGGTGCTGGCCGAGGCCAACAACATCCGCACCTACGCCGCCAACCAGCGCCGCGAGAGCCAGGGCCAACTGACCCTCACCACCACCCACACCCAGGCGCGCTTCGTGCTGCCGCCGGCGGTGGCGCAGATCAAGCAGGCCTATCCTCAGGTCAGCGTGCACCTGCAGCAGGCCGCCGAGAGCGCGGCGCTGGATCTGCTCAGCCAGGGCGACGCCGACATCGCCATCGTCAGCACCGCCGGTAGCGCGCCGGCGGCGGGCATCGCCGTGCCGCTGTACCGCTGGCGGCGGCTGGTGCTGGTGCCGCGCGGGCATGCGCTGGACGTGCCCAAGCGGGTGCCGGACATGGTCGCGTTGGCGGCACAGCCGCTGATCAGCTACGAATCCTCCACGCGCGCCGGCTCCTCGCTGCAGCGCGCCTTCGGCCGGCTCGGACTGGAGCCGCGGATCGCGCTGACCGCGCTCGACGCGGACCTGATCAAGACCTACGTGCGTACCGGACTCGGCGTGGGCCTGCTGGCGGAAATGGCGGTGAGCGCCAACGACACCGATCTGCGCGCGTGGCCGGCGCCGCCGGAGATTCCCGACTGCATCGCCTGGGCGGTGCTGCCGCGCGACCGGGTGCTGCGCGACTACGCGCTGGAGCTGGTGCACGTGCTGGCGCCGCAGATCGACACCCGCGACCTGCGCCGGGTGATGGAAGGCAACCAGCAGCCGGACTGGCCGGCGCCGCCGAGCTGGGAAGATCTGACTCAGACCATTACCAGCTAGAAGCCGGGAATGGGGAATCGGGACTGGGGAATCGCGACAGCGGCGTCCTTTGATCGATATGGCGATTGGCTTCGGACAGACGTCTGGCAAAAGAAGTAAGGGCAACGGCGTCGCGGCCTGCACTGGAATGAAGACCCCGCACCGGCGTGGTTGCCTGCAGTGCGCGTTGCCGCAGCGCGAGCCGCCGCCTATCATGCGGCCCCTTCTGCCACCCGGCAGACCGCGACCCTGGGCGTGCCGGCGCCTGCCGGTACCACGCCGCCGCTGTGCGGCCGCCGCCCAGGGCGCGTCGACTTTCCCAACGCAAGGACGCCCGATGCATCCTGTTCTTCAGCACAACCTGTTCTTCGTCAAGGAACAGGTCGGCATGTTCAAGGCCGCCAACAACTACGACGTGTTCGATCCGCACAGCAACCGCAAGCTGCTGGAATGCCGCGAGCCGAACCTGGGCGTGTTCACCAAGATCTTCCGGTTCTCCGACTACAAGCGCATGACCCCGTTCCAGGTGGAAGTGCGCACTCCCGAAGGGCAGAAGGTGCTGACGGTGAAGCGCGGCTTCTCGCTGTTCCTGTCCCGGGTGGAGGTGCTGGATGAGCACGATCGGCTGGTCGGTTCCTTCAGCCAGAAGTTCTTCTCCATCGGCGGCAAGTTCGACGTGCTCGATGCCCAGGGCGCGCCGGTGTGCACCCTGCGCGGCAAGTGGACCAGCTGGGATTTCCGCTTCGTGCAGGGCGAGCGCGAACTGGCGCAAGTGTCCAAGAAGTGGGCCGGGCTGGGCAAGGAACTGTTCACCAGCGCCGACAACTACATGCTGTCGATCGCCGAGAGCCTGCCGGCCGAGGATCCGCGGCGGATCCTGATCATGGCGGCGGTGCTGTGCATCGATATGGTGTTGAAGGAGTGACTTTGAGGCCGGGATTGGGGAATCGCGGTGAAGCCGGGAATGGGGAATCGGGATTGGGGAATCGCAAAAGCTGGATTCCCGCGGCTGCTGCACCCTGGCCCCTCGCACTGAGCGGCGCTGGCCATTGCGGGAGGGACTTCAGTCCCGACTGCAGGCTGCCGGAAGACCTCAGTACCTCACTGTTCCCTGCCAAGCCTTAGCGACTCAACGCTGCGCGGCTGCGCTTGACATCTTCCTTCTCCCCCCGGGAGAAGGTGCCCCGAAGGGGCGGATGAGGGTACGGTCGCCAGTGCCAGTACCCGCGCTCAGCGCAGCGCAGTTCAGGCCCCTCACACTGAGTGGCCGTGGCCATTGTGGGAGGGACTTCAGTCCCGACTGCAGGCTGCCGGAAGACCTCAACCTCACTGTTCCCTGCCAAGCCTTAGCGACTCAACGCTGCGCGGCTGCGCTTGACATCTTCCTTCTCCCCCCCGGGGAGAAGGTGACCCGAAGGGGCGGATGAGGGGACGGTCGCCAGCGCAAGTACACCTGCGCCAGCGTGGCTCGGGCGTCAGGCGTCCGTGCTCGCCGCCGGCAGCAGCACGGTGAAGTGGCTGCCGTGGCCCGGCTGGCTGCGCACTTCCACGGTGCAACCCAGGGTCTCGGCGGCGCGGCGCACGATCCACAGGCCCAGGCCGAGGCCGTCGCTGCGCGGGTCGGCCTGGCGGAAGGCCTGGAACAAGGTGCGCAGGCCCTCTTCGTCCATGCCGATGCCGCGGTCGATGATCTCCACCGCCACCTGGTCGCCGCGGCGCCGGCAGCCGATCAGCACCTTGCCCTGCGCGGTGTACTTGACCGCGTTACCGAGCAGGTTGCCGAGCAACGTGGACAGCAAGGCCGCGCTGCTGCGCACGCGCAAGGACGTCGGCACGCTGCGCAGCTGCACGCCCTTGGCCGCGGCCTGCGGCTGCCAGGTGGCCAGGATCGGTGCCAGCACGTCGGCCAGGGCCAGGGTCTGCAGCGCCGGCAGGCGCAGCTCGCCGGCGGCGGCGTTGGTGGCGAGCTGGTCGAGCCCGCTGGCGACCTGGTTCAAGGCGGTACGTGCGGTCTCCAGCGACCCATCCTGCGCCGCGTCCTGCTGGCGCTGCAGCTTGCTCAGCGCATAGGACGCGGTACGCAGCGGGGTCTTCAGGTCGTGGCCGGCGATGGCCATCAGGCGACTGCGGTAATGGTCGGATTCCTGCGCCAGATGCAGCGCCTTGCGCAGTTCCAGTTGGCCCATCGCCTGCCGCGCCAGCGCGCGCAGCGCTTCGATCTGCTCGTAGCTGAGTTGGCGCGGGCGCCGGTCCAGCACGCAGACGGTGCCAAGGGCCAGACCGTCGGAGGTCTTCAGCAGCGCGCCGGCATAGAAGTGCAGGCGCATCTCGCCGGTGACCAGCGGATTGCAGGCGAAGCGCGGGTCCTCGCGGGTATCCGGCACCAGAAGCAGGTCGTCCTCGAGCAGAGCGTGCGCGCACAGCGAGGTCGCCAGCGGCGTTTCGCGCGTGCCCAGCCCGATCTCGCTCTTGAACCACTGGCGCTCGCTGTCGATCAGGTTGACCACCGCGATCGGTGCCTGGCAGATCAGCCCGGCCAGCCGGGTGATGTCGTCGAACGCCGGCTCGCGCGGGGTGTCCAGGATCGCGTAGCTGTGCAAGGCGTCCAGCCGCAGCGCTTCGTTGCGGGGCTTGGCCGCGCAATAGACCGGGTCGGCGGCGGGTTCGACGGGAGACATGCGGCGCGACTCGGGCGGAAAGGCACGCAGTCTATGGTACCTGTCACGGTTTTTGCCGACGCGGCGTTCACACGGTGCTCGCGTGCGCTGCACCTGCGCTTAGCGAATCGGCTGCGCCGGCGGTGTCGCCTGGTCAGCCCACCCAGCGGCCCTCCGCGTCGACCAGCGGCGTCCCGTCCTCCTTGGCGAAGGCGCCGCGCTGCGGCGACGGCAGGATCTCCAGCACGGTCTCCGACGGCCGGCACAGGCGCGTGCCCAGCGGGCTGACCACGATCGGCCGGTTGAGCAGGATCGGGTGCTGCAGCATGGCCTCCAGCAGCGCGCCATCGTCCAGCGTCGGGTCGTCCAGCCCCAGCTCGGCGTAGGGCGTGCCCTTCTGCCGCATCAGGTCGCGCAGCGGCAGCCCGCTGGCCGCCGCCAGCGTCTGCAGGGTGGCGCGGTCGGGCGGGGTCTTCAGGTATTCGATCACGGTCGGCTCGACGCCGCTGTTGCGGATCAGCCCGAGCACGTTGCGCGAGGTGCCGCAGGCGGGGTTGTGGTAGATCGTGATCGTGGGCATGGGGCGGCTCGCTGAGTGGGACGGAACAAGGGCGGCCGTGCCGGAATCCTGCACGCGGCCGCGGCCGATGGTGCCGCAATCGGGGCGCCATGCAAGCGCCGCGCTCGCCGGACACGGCGGTGCGCGGCGCCCGCGATGGTCGCCGCCGCGTCGGAAACGCCGGCCCGTCGTCGATCTGCAGAGAGCGCATGGTCCGGCCAGGCAACGGACGGATCACCTTGCCGGGCGCCTGGGCGGCGGCAGGACGATGGCGATGCGGCCGTGCTCCGGGGGCGGTAGCGGCCGCTGGGGCTTCGGTCTACCGACCGAGGACGCTGCCGGTCCGGCACCGCCACGACGTGCATGCGTCACTTCGCCGCACACGGCATCGCACGCGTTTCAATGGCCGTCGCACCCTCTAGAATGCGCCGATGGTCCGTCTCCGTCAGCTGCCGTCGTGTTGGGCCGCGCTCGCCGCACTGGCGCTCGGCTTGCTGCTGCTGGCGCCGCCGATCAGCCAGTGGCGGCAGGCGCAGGCCGAGGCGGCGGCGTTGCAGGACCAGGTGCTGTGCACCAGCGGCGGCCTGCGCCTGGCGGCGCTGGCGGGAGCCGTCTCGGCGGCGCATGGCGGCCACCACGACGATGCCGGCCTGGCGCACGCGCCGGCCTGCGATTACTGCCTGCTCGCCGCGCGGCTGCTGCCGTGGGTAGTGCTGTTGCTGGCGTTGCTGCCCTGGCGCTGTCCGCCAGTGCCTGTGGCGGCGCGGCACAGCCGTGTCGTCACGGCCGCCGCACGCCGCGCACACCCGCCGCGCGGGCCACCGCTGTTCTCCTGATCCACGGGTTGTCGTTCCCGTGCCGCGGCGCCGCTGCGGCACGCCCTCGTGCCGATGGAGTTTTCGCCATGTTCCGTTTTCCTGCCATGCCACCGGTGGTGGCGTGCTGTTGCGTGTGTCTCGCCGCGGCCGCGCCCGCCCATGCCGCCGATGCGCCGCCCGGCGCCGCCGGCGATTCCGTGCTGACCCTGGGCAAGGTCCAGGCCACCTCGCCGCTCGCCGCCGGTTCCAGCGCGCGCAGCGTGTTCAGTTCCGTCGACATCCTTGGCGGCGACCTGCTGCAGGACCAGCATGTGGACTACAGCTGGGAGTTGCTGATGCGCGCACCCGGCGTGCAGGTGACCCAGTTCAAGATGGGCACCGACGCTGGGCGCTTCTCCTTTCGCGGCTTCAACGGCGAAGGCCGGGTCAATGCGGTCAAGCTGCTGATCGACGGCGTGCCCAGCAACGACAATGCCGGCGCCATGCCGTACCTGGACGCGGTGTTCCCGCTGGACATCGCCGCGATCGAGATCGTGCGCGGCACCAACGACCCGCGCTACGGCCTGAACGCGATCGCCGGCAGCGTCGACGTGCTGACCCGCAGCGGCGGCAACGACGGCCGCGCCAGCGTCACCGTCGGCAGCTTCGGCACCCGCGAGGTACAGGCGACGCAGGGCATCGAGCGCGGCGCCTGGAGCCAGAACTACTTCGGCGCCTGGCGCGACAGCGACGGCTATCGCGACCATGCCGACGCGCGCAAGCACGCGTTCGCCGGCAAGTGGTTCTACACCGATCCGGACGGGCGCTGGCGTGCCGGACTCAGCGCGCGCGACTACCGCAACACGGCGCTGGAGGCGGGGTATCTGGACTACGCCACCGCGCAGCGCGCGCCACGCAGTTCGCCCGACTACGCGCGCGACGACCGCAGCCAGCGCCACACCACGCAGGTGTCGCTGCACCTGGATGCGCGTCTGGCCGAGACCGTGCAGGGCAGCGCCAAGGCGTACTGGAACCGCTACGACAACCAGCGCTGGGTGCGCTTCACCGCGGCCGGCGCGCAGCAGGAACGCGACACCGACGAGCGCCAGCGCGGCCTGCTGGCCAGGTTCAGCTGGCGCCCGGCGCTGGCGCGTGCCGACGCCTTTGCGCTGGAGGGTGGGGTCGACGCGCAGTGGCAGGACAATATCTCGCAGCGCTACCGCACCGTGGCGCGCGTGCGCACCGCGCCGCTGCGCGACTGGGATTTCGATCTGCACACCGAAGGCGCCTACGTGCAGGCGGTGCTGCGGCCGACCGCGCGCCTGCAACTGGTGCCGGGCTACCGGGTGGATCGGGTCGGCGGGCAGTTCCGCGACCTCGCCAGCGGCGCGCGCTATCCGACCTACGCCTACGGCACGATCCGCCAACCCAAGTTCAGCGCGGTGTACGCCCTGACCGCGCAGGCCAGTCTTTACGCCAACATCGGCCGCACCTTCCAGATCGGCAGCGGCAACGGCGCCTACCGTACCCAGGCGCGCAACCTGGCACCGTCCTACAACGATGGCTGGGAGACCGGCCTGAAGTTCGCCGGTGCGCAGCAGCGCTGGGACGCACGCGTGGCTTACTGGGAGCAGCGTGCGTCCGACGAAGTGGCGACCATCCTCGGCGTGAACGGCAGTGTCGGCACCGGCGAGGTCGGCAACGTCGGCAAGACCCTGCGCCGCGGCTGGGATGCGCAACTGAACCTGCGTCCGGACGAGCGCTGGACGCTGTGGCTGGCGTATTCGCGGCAGCGCGCGGTCATCGTCACCCCCGACCCGAGCGCGCCGGCCACACGCGGCAAGGAAATCGAGAACGTGCCGCACTACCTGGCCAACGCCGGCATCGACTGGCAGGTCACGCCGCGGCTGACACTGTCGGCCTGGGGAAACGCACAGGGCGATTACTACGTGGAGCGCAGCAACACCCTCGGCCGCTACGGCGGCTACGCACTGGCCAATCTCGGCGCGACCTGGCGCTGGCGTGCGCAGCGCGAGGTCTCGCTGCAACTGAAGAACCTGACCGATCGGCACTACGTCTACGCCTGGTACGACAGCGGCTCCTCCGGTTACTCGCCCGGCGACGGCCGCGCGCTCTACGCCACGCTGAGCTGGGGCTGGTGATGACGACGCACTCTCCCGCGTCCGCTGTGGCGCCGGCACGCTTCTACCGCGCCGTGTGGCGCTGGCATTTCTATGCCGGCCTGCTGGTGCTGCCGCTGCTGGTCTGGCTGGCGCTGACCGGTGCGGCCTTCGTCTATCAGCAGCCGATCGACGGCTACTTCCACCGCGCGCTGAAGACCGTGCCGGTAGCCGCCCACGCGCAGACGCTGGCGCCGCAGCGGCTGCTGGACGTGGCGCTGGCCGCGCAACCGGGCCAGGCACTGCGCTACACCACACCGCCGCGGCGCGATGCCTCGGCGGAAGTGACCATCGCCACCGCCGATGGCCGCCGCGAGGTCGTGTACGTGGACCCGTACCGGGCGCGGGTGCTGGGGCAGTTGCCCGAGCACGGCACCGTGGCCTGGACCATCCGCCGCCTGCACAGCCTCGACTACGTCGGCTGGTTCGCCAATGCGCTGATCGAGGTGGCGGCCGGCTGGGCGATCCTGCTGGTGTTCACCGGCGTGTACCTGTGGTGGCCGCGCGGGCGCCGCGGCGGCGTGACCACGGTGCGCGGGCGGCCGGCGCAGCGGCTGTTCTGGCGCGATCTGCATGCGCTCACCGGCAGCGTGGTCGGGGTGCTGCTGCTGTTCCTGGCGCTGACCGGGATGCCGTGGTCGTGGTTCTGGGGCGCGCAGGTCAACCGCCTGGCCAATGGTCATCACTACGGCTATCCGTCCGGGCTGCGGGTGGACCTGCCGATGTCGACGCAGCGGCTGAGCGACAGCGAGGTGCCGGCGTGGTCGCTACGCCAGGCGCGCCTGCCGCAGTCGTCGCCGCCGGCCGCGGACCCGCACGCGGCGCACGGCGCGCATGGCGGACACGAGGAGCATGGCGAACACGGCGGCATGGCCGACATGCCGGACGCCATGCCGGCGGCGGGCGCGATCGGCCTGGATGCGGCGGTGGCGCGGTTCCAGGCGCGCGGCATCGCACCGGGCTACAGCGTGGCGCTACCGCGCGGCGTGCGCGGGGTCTATACCGCCTCGGTGTATCCGCCGGACCTGGCACAGCAACGGGTGATCCATCTGGACCAGTACAGCGGCCAGGTGCTGCTGGATATGCGCTATGCCGACTACGGCCCGCTGGCCAAAACGCTGGAGTGGGGCATCAACGTGCATCTGGGCCAGGAGTACGGTGCGCTCAACCAGATCGTGCTGATCGTGGCCTGCCTGGGCATCGTGCTGCTGTGCGTGAGCGCGGCGGTGATGTGGTGGAAGCGGCGCCCACAGGGCGGGCTCGGGGTGCCGCCGCTGCCCGCGGACCGGCGCACGCTGCGCGGCGTGGTCGCGCTGCTGGTGCTGGGCGGGATGCTGTTTCCGCTGGTGGGTGTGTCCTTGCTGCTGATGCTGGCGCTGGACTGGGTGCTGGTGCTGCGGCGGGAGCCGGTGGTGGGGGCTTAGCGGGTCGAGGTCGGAATGTGCTGTGATGCTGCCGCGATAAGCCGATCCATCGGCGCATCCGACTTGTTGCAGTCGGGACTGAAGTCCCTCCCACAAAGAGCGATCCGCGGTCATTGTTGCCGTCAGCCTTGCACTGGAGATAAGGGGCTGTCTCTGTAGAAGCGGCTTCAGCCGCGACCGGGCGTTCCCATGAAACCCGGTCGCGGCTGAAGCCGCTTCTACTGAAAAAACGCGGTGTGGCCGGTAACGCCTGTCGCAGTTGACGCCGCGCCTACAAAAAGCCCGAACGTGTGCTGGCGCGTCTCACAGATCCTCATGGATCCCGCACTCGCGCTTGAGGCCGAAGAAGCGGGTGTCTTCCTCGCGCATGCCCGGTTCCCAGCGGCGGGTGGTGTGGAAATCGCCGATGGAGACGTAGCCCTGTTCCCATAGCGGGTGATAGGGCAGGTCGTGCTGCTGCATGTATTGCCACAGGTCGCGGTCGCTCCAGTCGGCGATCGGGTTGATCTTGTAGCGCTCGCCGCGCTTCTGCACGAACGGGGTCTGCGCGCGGCTGTCGGACTGGCTGCGGCGCAGGCCGGTGAACCAGGTGCCGACCTTCAGTTCGTCCAGGGCGCGACGCATCGGCTCGACCTTGCGCAGGTTGTTGTACTGCTCGATGCCGACCATGCCCTGTTCCCACAGGCGGCCGTGGCGCGCTTCCATCCAGGCGCGGCTGACCAGCGGGCGATAGATCTTGAGATTGAGCTTGAGTCGGTCGGTCAGCGCGTCGGCGAAGCGGTAGGTCTCGGCGAACAGGTAGCCGGTGTCGATCAGGATCACCGGGATGTCCGGGCGCTGCCGGGTCAGCAGGTGCAGGGTGGCGGCCGATTGCGCGCCGAAGCTGGACGACAGTGCCGCTTCGGCCGGGCCGTGCTGCAGCGCCCAGGCCACGCGCTCGGGCGCGGACAGCGTCGCCAGCAGCGCATTGGCGGCATCGAGATCCAGGGCCGGCACCGGTGCGTTGGCGGAGGCGTCTTGGGAGGCGGCGGGCAGAGCGCTCATGCGTGCAGTTCCGACGGAATCAGGTGACGGTGGGTGGGATAGGCGGGCAACTCGACCACGCCAGTGCGGTGCAGGAAATCGCCGAAGCGCTCGTCCTCATGCCGCTCGTTGGCATAGCGCGCGAACAGCGGTTCCAGCGCGGCGAGGATCTCCGGTTCGGCGATGTTCTCGCGGTAAAGGGTGTTGAGGCGCTGGCCGCGGTGGTCGCCGCCGAGCATCAGGTTGTAGCGGCCCGGCGCCTTGCCGACCAGGGCGATCTCGGCCAGGTACGGCCGCGAGCAGCCGTTCGGGCAACCGGAGAGGCGCAGCAGGATCGGCGCGTCCTGCAGGCCGTGGCGCGCCAGCAATGGCTGCAACTGCGCGGCGAAGGCCGGCAGGTAGCGCTCGGCCTCGGCCATCGCCAGGCCGCAGGTGGGCAGGGCGACGCAGGCCATGGCCGCGCGCGCCAGCGCGGTGGGTGCGCGGTTGCCAGCGTCCAGCGCATGCGCGCGCACCAGCGCGTCGATCGCATCGCGTTGCGCCGCGGGGATGCCGGCGATCACCAGGTTCTGGTTCGAGGTCATGCGGAAGTGCGCGCCGTCGCCAGTGTTGCGCAGCTGCGCGGCGATCACGCGCAGGCCGCTGAGGTACTGTGCGCCGTCGGCGTGGTCGGCGATGCGCCCGGCCGGCAGCGACAGGGTCAGGTGCCAGCGGCCGTCCTCGCCGGTCTGCCAGCCGGCGCGGTCGCCGTTGTGCTCGAAGGCGAAGTCGCGCGTGGGCTGCAGGCGCACGCCGGCACGCCGCTCGATCTCCGCCAGCACCGTGTCCAGGCCGTGGTCGTCGATGGTGTACTTGAAGCGCGCGCGCTTGCGCACGGTGCGGTTGCCCAGGTCGCGCTGGGTGGTGACCACCGCGGTGGCGACGTCGCGCAACTGCGCGCGGTCGATGAAGCCGACCACGTTGGCCACGCGCGGGTAGGTCTCCGCATCGCCATGGCTGGCGCCCATGCCGCCGCCGAGGCTGACGTTGTAGCCGGCCAGCGTGCCGTCGGCGCCGAGCACGCCGATGAAGCCCAGATCGTTGGCGAACACGTCCACGTCGTTGATCGGGGGCAGCGCGAAACCGATCTTGAACTTGCGCGGCAGGTAGGCGTTGCCGTAGATCGGCTCGTCCTCCTGCCCGCTGCCGGCGACCTGTTCCTCGCCCAGCCAGATCTCGTAGTAGGCGCGGGTATTGGGCAGCAGGTGTTCGGACACGCGCGCGGCGTCGGCGTAGAGCGTGGCGTGCGCCTGCGAGGCCAGCGGATTGGCGGCGACCTGCACGTTGCGGTTGACGTCGCCACAGGCGGCCAGGGTGTCGATCAGCGCGGCGTTGATCGCCTGCATGGTCGCCTTCAGTTCGCGCTTGATCACCCCGTGGAACTGGAACGCCTGGCGCGTGGTGACGCGCAGCGAGTGGTTGCCGTAGGTGGTGGCGATGGCGTCGAGCTTGAGCCACTGCGCCGGATCGACCACCCCGCCCGGGGTGCGCGTGCGGATCATGAACTGGTAGGCCGGCTCCAGCTTCTGCCGGCGCCGCTCCTCGCGCAGATCGCGGTCGTCCTGCTGGTAGCTGCCGTGATACTTGATCAGGGTCTGATCGTCCTCGCGCAGCGCCCCGGTGACCGGATCGGCCAGGCTCTGCAGCAGCGACCCGCGCAAGCGCTGGCTGTGGTGCTTGATGTCTTCGACGGAGTGGGACATTGGGCAGGGAATCGAGAATAGGGAATAGGGAATGGCAAGAGCGGGTGCGTCGGATTACGGAAAGCCCGTCGAGGTCGGCTGTTGCCCATTCCCCATTCCCGTTTCCCGATTCCCCGCCTCAATAGACATCACGCGCATACCGCCCCTCTCGCTGCAGTTGGCTGAGGTAGGCGGCGGCGTCCTCGGGGCTGTGGGCGCCGTGTTCGGCGACGAGCTCCAGCAGGGTGGCGTGCACGTCCTTGCCCATGGCGATGGCGCCGCACACGTACAGGTGCGCGCCGTTCTGCAGCCAGTCGTAGACGGCACGGCCGTGTTCGCGCAGGCGCTGCTGCACGTAGACCTTGGAAGGAGCGGTGTTCCCGCGCAGCGGTTGCACGTCGCGCGAGAACGCCAGGTCCAGCCGGTGCAGTTCGCCGCTGCGCAGCGCCTGTTGCCATTCGGCCTGGTAGAGGAAGTCGCGGTTGAAGTGGCGGGCGCCGAAGAACAGCCAGTTGCGGCCGCTGGCGCCGCTCTCGGCGCGCTCCTGCACGAAGCCGCGGAACGGCGCCACGCCGGTGCCGGGGCCGATCATCAGGATGTCGCGGCTGGCGTCGGCCGGCACCCGGAAGCGTTCGTTGGGTTCGATGTACACCGGCGCGCTGTCGCCTTCGGCCAGGGCAGCCAAATAGCCGCTGGCGGCGCCACCGTGCGCATGGCCGTGCGCGTCGTAGGCCAGCACGTCGACGGTGAGGTGGGCTTCGTCGCCGACCCGCTTGCGGCTGGAGGCGATCGAGTACAAGCGCGGGACCATCGGCCGCAGCGCCTGCAGCAGCGCGGCGTGGTCCCAATCCGCCGGCCAGCGCCGCAGCACGTCGATCACTTGGTGATCGGCGAGCAGCGCCGCCAGGCCGGCGGTCTGGGTGGGGTCGAGCAGCTCGGTCAGCGCGGTCGCGCCGGCGCGTTCGGCGACCGCGCTGAGCAACGGGCGCGAGGCCCGTGTCAGTTCGCGGTGGCCGCTGAGCCACTCGTGCAGGGACAGTGTCTGCCCATCGGTGGTGAGTTCGACGTGACCGTCCAGTCGCGTCGCGGTCAACACCGCCTCGACCAGTGCAGGCGGGTTGCGATGGCGCACGCCCAGGGCATCGCCGGGTTCGTAGTGCAGGCCGCTGCCGGCCAGCGACAGCTCCAGGTGGCGTACGTCCTTGTCGGCCGGGCCGTGCGCGGCGTAGCGCGGGCCCTTGAAGTCGCGGCCGCTGATCGGCTGGTTGGCCAGCACTTCGGCGGCGAACGGCTGGGTGCGGCTCCAAGCCGTCGCCGCGGTGCCGCGCAGCGGGGTCACCGTGGCCGACGGCGCCGCGGGCGTGTGGCGGCCCAGTACGTCGCGTGCCTGCGCCAGCGCCTGCACGCGCCATGGCGCCGCGACCGTCTCGATCTCCAGGTCGGCCTCGCCCAGCGGCAGCAGCCGCTGCGCGCCGAGTTCGGCCAGGCGCGCATCCAGGCGCCGGGCGATGCCGCAGAAATCGGCGTAGCTGGAATCGCCCAGGCCGAGCACGGCGTACTGCAGCTGCGGCAGCTTTGGCGCGCGCCGGCTCTGCAGGAACTCGACGAAGCCGATCGCATCGTCCGGCGGGTCGCCCTCGCCCTGGGTGCTGATGACCACGTACAGCAGGCGTTCGTTGCCCAGTTCGCGGGTGGGATAGACGTCGGCGCGCAGCAGGCGCACCGCCAGCCCGGCGGCTTCGGCCTCGGCGGCCACCTGTTCGGCGGCGCGGCGCGCGTTGCCGGTCTGGCTGCCGTAGACGATGCTCAACTGCGGCGCGGGCGAGGGTGACGCGGCGGCACCGGCGACCACGGCCAGCGCCGGGGTTGTCGGCCCCTGCGCCTGGGCCAGGCCGGCGGCGTAGCCGGACAGCCACCACAGGCCGGCCGCGTCCAGGCCCTCCACGGTCCGCGCCAGCAGTGCCTTGCGCTCCTCGGGCAAGGGGCTGGGCGGCAACGCGGGCGAGGCGGCGGTCATGGCCGGTCCGGGTGTTGGGAAGGGATGACCGATGTTAGGGAAGCGTTGCGCGGTGCAGAAAGGAACAGGGGTTATCGGCTCATGCCCGGGGCTTATTTCTGCCGGGCGGCCGGCGCGACGCACACTGCCGCCCCGACTGCCACGACCGCTGCTACGCTTCGGTCCGGTCTCCTACTGCCTGCCGCCGCCGTCTCGATGAGTGCGTTCCCCCTGTCCCACCTCGACCGCCTAGAGGCCGAGAGCATCCACATCCTGCGCGAGGTCGCTGCCGAGTTCCGCAACCCGGTGCTGCTGTATTCGGTGGGCAAGGACAGCTCGGTTCTGCTGCACCTGCTGCTCAAGGCGTTCGCGCCGGCGCCGCCGCCGATCCCGCTGCTGCACGTGGACACGCGCTGGAAGTTCCGCGAGATGATCGCCTTCCGCGACCGCCGCGCCGCCGAGACCGGCGTGGAGCTGCGCGTGCACATCAATCCCGACGGCGTCGCCCAGGACGTCGGCCCGTTCAGCCACGGCGCCAGCGTGCACACCGACGTGATGAAGACCCAGGCGCTCAAGCAGGCGCTGGACCTGTGGAAGTTCGATGCCGCCATCGGCGGCGCGCGCCGCGACGAGGAGAAGGCGCGCGCCAAGGAGCGCGTGTTCTCGTTCCGCAACGCGCACCACCGCTGGGACCCCAAGCAGCAGCGTCCGGAGTTGTGGAATCTGTACAACCCGCGCATCCATCCCGGCGAGAGCGTGCGCGTGTTCCCGCTGTCCAACTGGACCGAGCTGGACATCTGGCTGTACATCTACCGCGAAGCGATTCCGGTGGTACCGCTGTACTTCGCCGCCGAGCGTCCGGTGGTGGAGCGCGACGGCGCGCTGATCATGGTCGACGACGCACGCCTGCCGTTGCGTCCCGGCGAAACCCCGCAACTGCGCCGCGTGCGCTTCCGCACCCTCGGCTGCTACCCGCTGACCGGCGCGATCGAGTCGCAGGCCGACACCCTGGGGAAGATCATCGCCGAGATGCTGCAGGCCACCACCTCCGAACGCCAGGGCCGGGTCATCGACCAGGATCCGGGTGCGTCGATGGAGCAGAAGAAGGTGGAGGGGTATTTCTGATGGGTTGGGAATCGGGAGCAGGGAATCGGGAATCGCAAGTGCAAAAGCAAGCATCGCCGCCATCTGGCGCGTCGCAGGAGACCGCTGTTTCCATTCCCCATTCCCCATTCCCTATTCCCGTAGGCGGCGACGCAGTCGCCGCCTACCTGCAGCAACACGAACACAAGCCGCTGCTGCGCTTCATCACCTGCGGCAGCGTCGACGACGGCAAGAGCACGCTGATCGGTCGCTTGCTGTACGACAGCAAGCGGCTGTTCGACGACCAACTGGCTGCGCTCGGTGTCGACAGCAAGCGCCACGGTACCCGCGGCGGGGCGATCGACTATGCGTTGCTGCTGGACGGCCTGGCCGCCGAGCGCGAGCAGGGCATCACCATCGACGTGGCGTACCGCTATTTCGATACCGACCGACGCAAGTTCATCGTCGCCGACTGCCCCGGGCATGCGCAGTACACCCGCAACATGGCCACCGGGGCGTCCACCGCCGATGTGGCGGTGGTGCTGGTCGATGCGTCCAAGGGCGTGCTGACCCAGACCCGCCGGCACAGCTACATCGTCGCGCTGCTGGGCATCCGTCACGTGGTGCTGGCGGTCAACAAGATGGACCTGGTCGAGTTCGCGCAGGCGACGTTCGACGCGATCGCCGCCGAGTACCGCGCGCTCGCCACGCAGTTGGGCATCGCCGACGTGCAGTGCATTCCGCTGTCGGCGCTGGAGGGCGACAACCTGTCGCAGCGTTCGGCGCGCATGCCCTGGTATGCCGGCCCGGCACTGCTCGAACACCTGGAAGGGGTGCAGTTGGGCGCGCGCCGCGGCGACGGCGGCCTGCGCCTGCCGGTGCAGTGGGTCAACCGGCCGCACGCGCAGTTCCGCGGCTTCGCGGGCACCGTGGCGGCCGGCGCGGTACAGCCCGGCGATGCGGTGGTGGTGCTGCCGTCGGCGCGGCGCGCGCAGGTCGCGCAGGTGCTGATCGGCGCCGATGCGGTGCCGCGCGCGGTGGCCGGGCAGGCGGTGACGCTGACCCTGACCGAGGAGATCGACGTCAGCCGTGGCGATGTGATCGCCGCTGCCGGCGATCCGCCGGAGGTGGCCGACCAGTTCGCCGCGCACGTGCTGTGGATGGACGATGCCGCGCTGCTGCCGGGTCGCCCGTACTGGCTGAAGATCGGTGCGCGCACCGTGGCCGCCAGTGTCACCGAGATCAAGCACCGCATCGACGTCAACACGCAGGAGCGGCTGGCGGCCAAGCGCCTGGAACTCAACGAGGTCGGTTACTGCAACCTGGCGCTGGACCAGCCGATCGCCTTCGCCCCGTACGCGCAGGACCGTGCGCTCGGCGGCTTCATCCTGATCGACCGCCACAGCAACGCCACCGTCGCCGCCGGGACCCTGGATTTCGCGCTGCGCCGCGCCGGCAACGTGCACTGGCAGCACCTAGACGTGGACAAGGCCGCGCGCGCGCGGATCAAGGGACAGACACCGAAGGTGCTGTGGTTCACCGGCCTGTCCGGCGCCGGCAAGTCGACCATCGCCAACCTGGTCGACAAGCGCCTGCACGCACTGGGCTACCACACCTTCATTCTCGATGGCGATAACGTGCGCCATGGCCTGAACCGCGATCTGGGCTTCACCGACGAGGACCGCGTGGAGAACATCCGCCGCGTCGCCGAGGTGGCCAGGCTGATGACCGATGCCGGCCTGATCGTGCTGGTCAGCTTCATCTCGCCGTTCCGCGCCGAGCGGCAACTGGCGCGCGAGCGCTTCGGCGAGGGCGAGTTCCTCGAAGTGTTCGTCGACGTGCCGTTGCCGGTGGCCGAGGCGCGCGACGTCAAGGGCCTGTACGCCAAGGCGCGCGCTGGCCTGATTCCCAACTTCACCGGCATCGACTCCCCGTACGAGGCGCCGGAGCGGCCGGAACTGCACCTGCACGCCGATGGCGACAATGTCGAAGCGCTGGCCGCGCAGGTGCTGGCGGCGCTGGGGTTGCAGGACTGAGGTGGCGAGGGGGGGTAATTGGCGCGGCAGGTGTCGACCGTCTCGCCGTGCCCCTGTAGCGCCCTTTGTAGGAGCGGCTTCGGCCGCGACCACGCTTTCCCGGTAACGCCCATCGCGGCTGAAGCCGCTCCTTGTATCTGGACATGTCGCCCCTAAACAGGCGTCATGTCTTCCGACTGATCATCGGAGGAGGTGCGGGAGGTCCAGTCGCTCCTAAAGCTTCGAGCTTGCATCGTAGATCGGCTCCGCCCTCCACATGCTGGCCCTTGTGTGTCCGAACGGTATCCAGAGTCCGCCCGCGGGCGTGAACTCGCATCGACAAGGCAGGACCGGGCCCAGCGCCGAT